>JAHEKG010000040.1 GCA_024638475.1 Rhodospirillales bacterium
GTCGTTTTAAAACTACATCGTGGGGGCTGTTGCAATGACAGGTATACGAATCCTTGGTACCGGCGGTGCCGCCATCTCATTCCTGCTAGCGGGCGCATTCGTCAGCGACACCAGCGGCGTCGCCCGGGCACAGGTAGGGCAACAAATCGAAGAAATCGTCGTGACGGTGCGGCGCAAGGAAGAGCGGCTGCAGCGGGTTCCCATCGCCGTCACCGCCATTTCGACGGAAACCATCGAGCGGACGGGCATTAAGCAGCTATCTGATCTGTCCGCTCTCTCCTCGAGTCTCCTCGTTGACGAGGTTTTCTCGCAACAGGACGTTCGCGTCACCGTCCGCGGGCTGTCAAATACACGCGGTCGATCGAACGTGGCCTTTCTCGTTGACGGCGTCGATGTAACGAGTGAAACCACCGGTACCAGCGCCGGCTCGTCGTTACTCGCCAACCTCAGGCTGCTGAGCGACGTGGAACGAATCGAGGCGGTCAAGGGCCCCCAGAGCGCGCTCTACGGCCGTGCCGCATTTGCCGGCGCCATTAACTACGTCACGAAGGAACCCGGCGACGAATTCGAGGGTCGGGTGAGCATCGAGATCGGCGAAGACGGCATTTTCGAGGCGGCCGCGGGCATCGGCGGACCCGTCATCGAAGACGTGCTGGGGCTCCGGCTCGACGTCGTAAGCTGGGAAGAAGACGGGCATTACCAGAACACCATTTCCGGCGCTAATTTCGGCGGCGGCGAGGGGTTGGGTTCCGCACTAACGGCCGTGTGGACGCCCGCCGAGAACTTCAGGGCCAAAGCGCGCGTGAGTTATACCGACGACAAGTACGCGCCGCGTTCCGTAGTCCGCCTCGACCAACTGGTGACCTTGACGGTTCCGGTCGCGGCCAACATCGACCCGGATCCGTTCTTCGGACCTCCGTTCCTGGACAACACGCCGACTCGGGCGGTCACGTCGACGACCTCGGTGTCTTTACCGACCAACTACGGCAGCGGCCAGGGGCAAGTCGTGCGCGCGAGCGAGGACGTCACCACCGGTACGGATCACAAAGGCTCCACCTTGCAGGTGCTGCGGGGATCGTTGAACCTCGAGTGGACGCTCGATTCGGCCACCATTACGTCGCTGACCGGTTTCACCGACTCTAACAGCACCGAAGATCACGACAACGACCGGCAGGCCATCGGCCGGCCGGACATGCTGCTAGCCAACCAGTTCATCGACAGTTGGGGCACCACCGAGCAGTTCAGCCAGGAATTACGCTTCTCATCGGATTGGGACAGCCCGATACAGTTCACCGCGGGTGCGTTGTATTGGAAGGAAGAGCGGGAGCAGTTCGATGCGGGTGTTATCGCCGCCTGTTTCATCTCACCGGCGTGCACCGCTCCGCCACCGTTCGTCGACCCGAACAACTGGCAGGAACTCGTGCTCGGCGTAAAGAGTCTGGGAACCGGCACAACGCGCGGCCCGGTAAGCGCCGACTCTGATCACTGGTCGATCTACGCCCTACTCGAATGGGATGTATCCGACAGCTTCAAGATCGCCGCAGAAGCTCGCTATGTCGACGAGGAGTTCACGGCAGGCCGCGATCTCGCCTCGAGCTGCACGCTCCTGTATCCGATCCTGTCCACGTGTAATATCGTCCCCGTCGAGTTCCGCACGGTCGAGTCCAGCTTCACCACGCCCAAGGTTACCTTGACGTGGCTGGCGACCGACGACGCCATGATTTATTTCTCGGCGGCCAAGGGCCAGAAACCCGGCGGTATCAGCCTGCTGCCGACGGGCGGGTTCGCGCCGCCGCCGTTCGAAACGCTGTTTTTCGAGCCGGAAGAGATGTGGGCCTACGAGCTCGGTTCGAAAACGACCTGGAACGGTGGCTACGGCACCTTGGTATTCAACAATGCCCTGTTCTACCAGGACTACACGGACAAGCAGACGTCCACCCAAACCATCGGCCCCGACGGCTTCCTCGTCCCGCGGGTCACGAATGCAAGCTCCGCCACCGCGTTGGGCTTGGAACTCGAGTTTGCCTGGCTGACGCCGGTGGAAGGGCTGTCGTTCAATCTTGGCGTCACCTTCCTCGACACGGAGTACGATGACTTCGTCGACCTTACGACATCGGCTTCCCGGATTGCCATATCCGGTACCTGCAACGTGGTCGGCGTGCTGATCCCGGCCACGGGGATCATCCAGAATCACTGTGCTGTCGATGAAAGCGGCAACCAATTGGAAAAAGCCCCGGAGACCGCCGTCGTCGGTGGTTTCCGCTACGAGAGCGAGCTGGCCAGTGGCCGTAATTGGTTTTTGGAAGGCCAGTTCCAATACCAGGACGAGCGCTTCCTTGATAACGACAACTTCGTGGTCATCGACTCGTTTACGCAAGTGGATCTCCGCGCGGGTCTCGGCGGCGAAGACTGGGACGTGGTCGTGTACGTCGACAACGTGTTCGACGATGACACCATCCGCAATGCCGGTAGCGGGCCGGACTTCGGCATCAATGTGGTCGACGGTGGATTTGGCTCCCTGGGCCGTTCCCAGTTCTTCGGCGTGTTGACGCCGCCGCGGATCGCCGGATTGAGGGCGAACTTCCGCTTCTAAGCCTAAGAAGATCTATCGAGGGGCGTAGCCATGCTGCGCCCCTCGATACATAAGTAGTTTCCCCTATGGCAGTCAATACCGTGCTTGTCTAAGTTTGCGTTGGCCATTTCAGGGACCGAATACTTTGAAGCAACAGACGACGCTGGCGCCTTGGTTTCCCTTACGCCTGTTGATTTCCCCGACGAAGGTGTTCAACGAATTAGCGGGTACACGGCCTGATCCTTTTGTGATGTTTTTCAAATATCTCGTTTGGTTCGCCCTGATACCGCCGTTCCTTGCATACATTGGAGCCGCTACATTCGGTTGGCGTCTGGGCGCGGCCGAGCCGCTATTCTTGCCGGCTGGAGATTTGCTCCTCGTCAACATGCTCTACTTCGCGGCCCTGCTGTTTGGCCTGGTCAGCACCGCGGTCATTAGCCAGTGGATGGCCAGCACCTACGGCGCGCGGCAATCCATTGGCATTCACTTCGCCCTCGTCACCATCATCGCCGGACCGCTGGTGGTGGGTAGCCTCGTACATCTGTACCCCCATGTGTTCATCAACATCCTGGCGTTCATACCGGCACTTATTTGGAGCATGTTCCTACTATTCCGCGGCATTCCCGTGGTTTTAAGAATAACGCCGGAACGCGGCATGCTCATGGCGTCCGCATTAATCGGCTATCTTTTGGTTGCCGCGGTCAGCCTTTTGGGGATCACGGTCGCGCTATGGAGTCGCGGCATCGGCCCGTCGATCGGAGTCTGAACGGTTGAACACGACAGCAACGAAGTCCAATCTTTATTATCACGACCGGGTCGTCACTGTCTTGGTGGCTTGGTCCATCGTATGGTCCGTCTTGGGCATGGCGGTGGGCCTCTACGTCGCCGCCGAACTGGTTTGGCCACAACTTGATTTTGGCTATCCGTGGTTATCCTATGGCCGACTACGCCCGCTACATACTAACGTAGTGGTGTTCGGCTTTGCGGTATCGGCCCTCATGGCCACGGCCTTTTACAGTGTGCAACGCACGAGCCATGTGCCGCTGTTCGCGCCGGCGTTGGCGTGGTTCTGTTGTATCGCCTGGCAGCTGGCCATTGTCGCCGGAGGTCTGTCGCTGCTCGCCGGCATCAACGCGTCTAAAGAATATGCCGAGCTCGAGTGGCCGTTCGACATCGCCATCACCATAGTCTGGGTCTGCTTCGCAATCGTGTTCTTCGGCACCATCGCAAAACGCAAGATTCAGCCCATCTACGTCTCGAATTGGTTTTATGGCGGCTTGATCATTGTCATCGCGATGCTGCATATCGTCAACAGCCTGGCCATGCCGGTCACGCTGACCAAATCCTATTCGCTATTCGCGGGCGCACCCGACGCCATCGTCCAATGGTGGTATGGCCACAATGCCGTGGGCTTCTTATTAACCGGCGGTTTCCTCGGCATGATGTACTACTTTCTGCCCAAACAGGCCGGCCGACCCATCTGGAGCTACCGCCTCTCCATCGTCGCGTTCTGGGCGTTCACCTACAGCTACATCTGGGCCGGCCCCCATCACCTGCACTTCAACGCCATCCCCGACTGGGTGCAATCCCTAGGCATGGTCATGAGCCTGATTCTGCTCGCGCCATCCTGGGCGACGATGATAAACGGCATCATGACCGTGTCCGGCGCCCACGCAAAGCTCAAGACCGACCCGGCGTTAAAGTTCATCGTGCTGTCGCTCGCGTTTTATGGCCTTGCCACCTTCGAGGGTCCGATGATGGCCATCAAGAGCGTCAACATTGTCAGCCACTTTACCGATTGGACGATCGGCCACGTCCATTCCGGCGCGTTGGGCTGGAACGCGATGATTACCTTCGGCACATTCTATTTCTTGGTCCCCAAGCTGGCCGGCCGCGACCTTTACAGCGTGAAGCTCGCCAATATTCATTTTTGGTTGGCGTTAGCGGGCACCATGCTGTACATCCTCGCGATGTGGGGTGCGGGCGTTTCCCAGGGCCTACTGTGGCTGAGCCTCGATGAAATCGGCGAGTTGAACTTCAGCTTCAAGGACATCATGGGCAGCATGGCACCGTACTATGGCCTGCGCGTCGTCGCGGGGGTGCTGTTCCTCTCGGGCACGCTCTTGTTGGCCTTCAATCTGTTCAAAACCCTCCAAGGACAAAAAGTTGTGCGCGTGGTACCGCCCCCCGTAGCCGCGATGGAGGCGGCCTGATGAACGGCCTGGGTTTACATCAAAGGCTGGAGCGCAATGCCGGGCTGTTGATCTTCGGCATCCTGTTCGTCTCGGCTATCGGTGGTCTCGTGCAAGTGCTGCCAAGCATTTTCCAAGAATCTCTGAGCCAGCCGGCGGCCAACACCCGGCCCTATGGCGCGCTGGAATTGGTGGGCCGCGATATCTACATCCGCGAGGGTTGTGGCACTTGCCATTCGCAACAGGTACGGCCCCTGTTGGCGGAAGTGAAACGCTACGGCCCCTACTCGCGGGCCGGCGAATCCGTGTACGACCGACCATTTCTGTGGGGCTCCAAACGGACTGGCCCCGACCTGCACCGAATTGGCGGCAGATACACGGACACTTGGCACCGAGTACACCTATTGGACCCGCGTAGCGTGGTGAACAACTCCATCATGCCCGCCTATCCCTGGCTGGCGGAACGCGCCGCCAACGCCGATGGTGACATCCAGCTGCGGCTCAAGGTCCTGCGCCGGCTAGGTCATCCCTATACCGACGCCGATATAGAATCCGCCCCGGCCAAGCTCGAAGGGCTGACCGAGATTGATGCCGTCATCGCTTATCTGCAGCAACTGGGGGCCGGGCTCGGCGCCGAACAATGACCTACTTTATTTTCATTGGCGACATGCTGGTGATGGCTTTCATGGTCGCCGTCGTCGTGTGGGTGTATTGGCGAACATCCGACGACGTGATCAACCGCAGCGCACGCATTCCCCTTGACGACGAGAGCACCGATGGCTGATATGCCGACAGATTTCTGGGCCGGGTGGATTGCGGTCATCACGGTGGTGAGTCTCGCCGGGCTGGGCTGGCTGATTTTCAGCATTTACTTTAGCGCCGAATCGGCCGATGAGCATGGCGACGGTCCCGTGTGGGACGAGACGTTGCGGGAGGGTTCTAACCCCGCTCCGCTGTGGTGGTTTTGGATGATCCTGGCCCTGCTCGTCATATCGGTCGTGTATTTGATGCTCTACCCCGGCCTGGGCAGCTATTCCGGCGCGCTGCGCTGGTCCCAGGGCGGGCGATTCGATGCCAACGTGGCCGCCTATGAAACCGAATTCGGCGGCATACGTGAACTCGTTGCCGGCGCACAACTGGAGACCCTGCGCGGCAATCCCGCGCTAATGAAATCAGCCCAAAGTATCTTCGCCCGCCAATGCGCCGTGTGCCATGGCTACGAAGCCGAAGGCCAGGCCAACTTGTTTCCGAATTTGATGGACGCCCACTGGCAATGGGGAGGCGAGCCTGGCCAAGTCGAACAATCGATCCGCGCGGGGCGCACGGGAATCATGGTGGGCTGGTCGGCCGTATTGGGGGACGCGGGCGTGGAACAAATGACCCAGTACGTCAAGACTCTTGCCGCGCAACCCGACACCGCACCGCCACTTCAGTACACGCAATTCTGTAGCGCCTGTCATGGCCCTGACGGCGCGGGCAACCCGGTGTTGGGGGCACCGAGCCTGGTGTCGGGCGTTTACTTGTACGGGGGTAGCGACGCGGCCATCAAGCACACCATCGCCCTCGGTCGCACCGGCGAAATGCCGGGTTTCGAAAACCGCCTGGACGACACCCAGATCAAATTGCTGGTAGCGCTGCTTACCGGCAACGGCACGGAATAAGCCCCGCCAGTTTCACGGTACGGCCGAAGGGTCATTCGGTCCACCTTCCTCATTGGCGGGCGCACTAGACTTACGCTTCTTATACCGTCCCCAGGGGATCAGCCATGGAAGTCATCGTTTCCGACCAGCAACCACAAACGGCCGCCGCGAAAGCATTTCTCGCCGCGGGTGCGAAGAAAATGTTGATTGGTGGTGACTGGTCGGAGGCCGAATCGGGGGAACGCCTCGATTCCCGGGATCCGGCCAACGACAGCGTCCTCGGGTCGGTCCCCCGCGGCGGCGCCGCCGATGTGGACAAGGCGGTCAAGGCCGCGCGCCAGGCCTTCGACAACGGTGTGTGGCGCAATATGACGCCCGACGATCGCGGCCGCATTCTTTGGAAAGTGGCAGAACTCATCGAGAGCAACATCGACGAGTTGGCGGAACTAGAAACGCTGGATCAGGGTAAACCGCTATTTGTCGGCCGCTGGGCCGAAATCCCTGGCGCAGCCATGCAATTTCGGTATTTCGCCGGCCTAACGTCGAAAATCCAGGGTGAAACCATTACCCCATCGATCAACTACCAACCGCCCGGAAAGAATATTTTCGCCTACACCCAAAAAGAGCCCATTGGGGTCGTCGGCGCCATCACGCCGTGGAACAGCCCATTGGTGCTCGAGGCCATGAAGATTGCGCCATGCCTGGCGGCGGGCTGCTCGATGATCTTGAAGCCCGCCGAGGACACGTCGTTGACCGCGATACGCCTCGGCGAATTAATTTTGGAAGCCGGGGTACCCGAAGGCGTGTTCAATATCGTCACGGGGCTTGGGCCCGAGGCCGGCCAAGCACTGGTGGAGCATCCGGATGTGGACAAGATTACCTTCACCGGATCCACGGCAACCGGGCGCACGATTCTGGAAACGGCTGCGCGCAGCAACCTCAAGAAAGTCGCCTTGGAACTTGGCGGTAAATCGCCGTCCATCGTGATGGATGACGCCGAAATGGATATCGCCATCCCCGGCGTTGCCAATGCAATATTTTTCAATACCGGCCAGGTTTGCGTGGCGGGGTCGCGGCTATACATCCACAAGGCTGTCTACGACAAGGTGCTCGCGGGGGTCGCGGACATCGCGACCAACATGAAACTCGGCCACGGCCTGGACCCGGACGTCCAAATCGGGCCGCTAGTGAACCGGACTCAGGCCGATCGCGTGAAGGGCTACATCGACGGCGGGATCGCCGCCGGCGCGGAAGTCGTTGTCGGCGGCGAACAATGCGGCGACACCGGCAATTTCATCACCCCCACCGTTATCGCCAACACCCGCCAGGACATGTCTATTGTGCAGGAGGAGATTTTCGGCCCAGTCGTGGTCGCTGCACCCATCGACTCCATCGACGACGTTCCGGCGATGGCCAACGCGAGCCGCTACGGGCTCGCGGCCAGCGTTTGGACTCAAGATATTTCCAGGGCGACCCGCCTAGCCTCAGCGATCAAGGCCGGTACCGTCTGGATCAATTGTCACCTGATGTTCGACGCCTCACTGCCCATCGGCGGTTATAAGGAGTCCGGCTGGAGTCGCGATTCCGGGATCCAGGCAATCGATCATTATCTGGAAACCAAAACCGTCTGCGCCGTCGTCTGAGTCTCTAAGACGCTACAAGTGCTTGGCTAAAAACGCCAATGTGCGCTTCAGCGCGAGCGCGGCCGCGGCTTCGTTATAGGAGGGCCGGTGCGAGCAATTGAAGCCGTGGTCCGCACCTTCGTATATATGTACGGGCACATTCGGCTTGGCAGCCTTGATCTTTTCCACCTCATCCAGCGGAATGTGGCTGTCGATCTCGCCGAAGTGCAACATCAAGGGGACTTTCGGCTCTTGATCCAGGGCATTGACGATGCCGCCGCCATAGTAGCCGACCGAGCACGACAAGTTATCCAGTTGACAGGCAGCCAAATAAGCTAACAACCCACCAAAACAATAACCCACGGCACCCACCTTACCGTACGGCTGCAGTGCGGCGGCGGTGGCGGCCAGATCTTGCAGGGTATTGCTCATCTCGAGTCCGTTGAACGCGATCTCGATGCCCCGCTGCATCCCGTCATCGTCGTAGTTAAGCTCGACGCCCTTCTCGACTCGATCGAAGATCGCCGGCGCGATGGCTGCATAACCCTGGCTGGCGTACCCGTCCGCGACCTCGCGAATATGCGGGTTCACACCAAAAATTTCTTGAATGACCAAGATTCCGCCCTTGGCATCGCCGCTCGGCAGCGCCTTATAGGCATTGAATTCGAATCCGTCGGATGAAGTAATGCTAATGGTCTCGCCCACTGTGCCGCTCCATTTGGTTGGTTATCGTTGATGGGGGTGTAGGCCCCAAAAACTAGCACGGTTGATAGCGGCGGTTCAAACCAGCGGATCTTGCTAGAATCCCGTGGGTCGGGCCTCTACCCGCAGGAGAATCCTGTTGGAACACAGCGAAAAATCTCAGCGTCTGTTGACTCAGCTTAATGACTTCATGGACGAGCACATCTTTCCCAACGAACCCGTGTACGCCCAGCAGCTTCGCGACGCAAACAACCGCTTCGCTCCGCTGCGCCTGGTCGATGGGCTCAAGTCGAAAGCCAAGGCGGCGGGCCTATGGAATCTTTTCGTGCCGGAAGAGTATTCCCAATATTGTAATCACGGGGGCTTGACGAACTTCGACTACGCGCCGCTGGCGGAGTTGATGGGGCGGGTGCTGTGGTCGCCGGAAGTGTTCAACTGCAATGCGCCGGACACGGGCAACATGGAGGTCTTCATGAAATATGCGACCAAGGCTCAGCAGGAGCGTTGGTTGACACCCTTATTGAATGGGGAGATTCGTTCCGCGTACGCCATGACGGAGCCGCAGGTGGCGTCCAGCGATGCGACCAATATCGAGCTCAGCATCACCCGTGAGGGCGACGAGTGGATACTCAACGGGCGAAAATGGTTCATCACCGGCGCCCTGTATGAGCGCACCCAGATATTCATCGTGATGGGCAAGTCGGATCCGGATAACCCAAACCGCCACAAGCAACAGACGCAAGTACTGGTGCCTAAAGACACCCCGGGCATCGAGTTCGTTCGGGCGCTAACGACCATGGGTTACGACGACGCCCCGCTGGGTCACGCGGAGATGGTCTTTGATAATGTCCGGGTCCCGCTGGAAAATGTCTTGTTGGGCGAAGGCAGGGGTTTCGAAATCGCGCAAGGCCGGCTCGGCCCGGGACGCATGCACCATTGCATGCGGCTCGTCGGCGCGGCACAGCGGGCGTTGGAGTTGGCATGCCAACGCGTCGTCTCCCGCAATACCTTCGGTCGGCCGCTCAGCAAACATCAATCCATTCGCGAAAATATCGCCAAGAGCTTCGCCGAGATTCAAATGGCCCGCCTGCTAGTGTTGAAGACCTGCCAACAAATGGATGCCGTGGGCGCGCAGGCCGCGCGGGACATGATTGCCGCATCCAAGACGACTGTGCCGATCATGGTGCAAACCATCATCGACCGGTGTATGCAAATGCATGGCGCGGGGGGCCTTACCGAGGATTACTTCATGGCGGAGGCCTTCAACTACGCGCGCTATTGCCGCCAGGCCGACGGGCCTGACGAGGTGCACCAGATGGCGCTGGGCAAGCAGATCATCGACCGTTACTCGTCCGCTTGAAGTCCGATGAGTGAGACGAGCTTTGACTTCGATACCGTCCGCCTCGCGGCCTACCTGGAGGAACACGTCGACGGGTTTCGCGGGCCCCTCACGGCGGAAAAATTCGCCGATGGCCAATCCAATCCGACTTTTTTGATCCGCGCCGACAGCGGGCCGTACGTCCTGCGCCGCAAGCCGCCGGGTCCGCTATTGAAGTCCGCCCACGCCGTCGATCGCGAATACCGTGTGATGGCGGCGCTGCGCGACACGGATGTGCCGGTGGCCAGGGTCTTCCATCTGTGTAGCGATGACAGCGTCATCGGCAGCATGTTCTTCTTGATGGAGTATGTGGATGGGCGGGTGTTATGGGATCCGGCGCTTCCGGACCTGACCGCGCCCGAGCGTTCGGCCATTTACGCGCAAATGAACCAAGTGCTCGCGGCCTTGCACAGCGTTGACATTGATGAGGTAGGGTTGAGCGACTTCGGCAAGCCCGGCAACTATTTTGCCCGTCAGGTCAGCCGCTGGAGCAAACAATACAAGGCATCGGCAACGGGAACCTTGGCCGAAATGGAGCATTTGATCGACTGGCTGCCGGCCAACATGCCTCCGGACGACGGTCGCGTGGCCTTGGTGCACGGTGACTACCGGCTCGACAACATGCTGTTTCAGCGCACCGGTACGCGGGTGCTGGCCGTCGTCGATTGGGAGCTGTCCACCTTGGGCCACCCGTTTGCGGACCTGGCCTACCAATGCATGCAATTACGCATGCGCCATGATTGCGTGATCTCCGGCCTGGACGGCATTGACCGCGCCGCCCTTGGCATACCGAGCGAAGACGAGTACGTCGCAGCCTACTGCGAGCGTTCGGGTATCGACGCCATTCCAAATTGGGATTTTTATCTAGCCTTCAGTTTTTTTCGGCTTGCCGCGATTCTGCAGGGCATCAAGAAGCGGGCCATGGACGGCACGGCGTCCAGCACGCGCGCCACCAGCTACGGTGAACTCGTCAAACCGCTGGCGCAGAAGGCGGCGGCGATCGCTTCCGCATCAGCGTAAAGCTCCCCTCTGCCGCCCTCACCTGTTTGGGCTAGCTAAGTGTATATCCCTTTCATGGGATCGCTCCCTTAGGTCCGCTTTATTCCCATGAAAGGGATATACACTTACCTAGCGAGGACATTCGGGCGAAACGGTTTCTGGGCCAGCCGAGCGTACACCTTTCTTATGGGAATAAAGCGGACCGAAGGGAGCCATCCCATAAGAAAGATGTACGTTTGGCTGGCCCGCCCACAGTCAGTAGGAGGAGCCTACAGATCGAGGCCGGTGATGCTGATGCCCGCGTGACATTTGTATTGTCGGTTGATGTTAATGAGTACCGACGTCAGCGCCTCGGCCGCCGCGGCGTTATCGATGCGCCCGGCGTGAAAACCCCGCATGCCCGCAGCTTCGACGAGGGTGATCACAGCAGCGCGGGCCTGTTTGCTGTTGCCGGATACCAGCACGTCACAATAGCTGCCACGGCCCTCTTGCAGATGGCTAGCCGCAACATTCTGAAACGCAGAAACGACGTGGACTTCCTCGCCCAATAACGCCTGCGCCATCTGCCCCGCCGAGCCGGCCTCGGGTAGCTGCACCCGGGCGACCTTCGGCGGCACCAGCGGCACGGTGACGTCAATGAGAATTTTGCCTTGCAGCGCGGGTTGCGCGTGCTTCAACGTCGCAATCTGGTGTTCGAACGGCACCGTGAGGGTCACGATATCGGCTGCCTCAGCTGCCGCGAGATTATCCATCGCCTCGACCTGCACGTCAGCCACGCCGCGCTCTGCCATGACCCCGAGTAGATCGTCTACCGCCGTTTGGGCCTTCGCCCGAGTGCGCGAGCCGATAATGACGCGATAGCCAGCCTCGACCCAACAACGGGCCAAACCCGTGCCTAGGTCTCCGGTGCCGCCCAAAATGGCCAGCGTGGGTAGTGCCTCTGTACTCATTGAATCCCTCTGAAATGAACGCCTGGTGCCGGATCAGCCCCAACGGCTTGATGACTTGCTCTATGATATCAGGACGAACTACGGGCCCCACCTTCGAGGATGATAATAATGAAAACCAAGGCACCACTGGCACTTGGCGCAATAGGACTAGGTTTTGCCCTGAACGCTTGCACAACGGCGAACGACGATGCCGCCGATATGCCCCCCTTGCCGGCGCCTCCTCCACCCATCGCCGCGCCGGTACCGCAACTGGTTCGACCGGATGGCAGCTACCCCGTTAAACCTCTCGAAAAAGACGTCGTCGTCTTGAAGGTGGTGCAGAACACGCCGCAGAACCTGCAAGACGCGACCACTGTGAAAGAGGGATTGGCCGAGAACGTCAAGCGCATGGGCTACTGGATCGACAAGGCCTGCACCGAGGGCAAGAAACCGGACTTCATCCTGTTCAACGAGTTTCCGCTCACGGGATATTCAACGGGCACCCGCGACGAAAAACTGGAGTTCACGATCCAGATACCCGGACCGGAAACACGGGCAATCGGCGAACTGGCGAAGGCCTGCGATACCTACATCGTGTTTGGCAGTTACGCCAGCGACCCGGAATGGCCGGGCCACATTCTCAGTCTCAACCCGGTGATCGGGCGCGACGGTGAGATCGTCCAAACCTATTGGAAATCCCGTAACGCGTCGCGGTTAGGCGATGACGGCGAGATCCCCACCACGACGATCGAGAATGTCCGCGACAAGTTTCGTGCCCGTTACGGCATCGAAGCAGAATTCCCGGTGGTGCAAACGGAGTACGGCAATATCGCGGTCAGCACCGTCCAGATCGATCCGTTTGTGTTTGCGGCCTTCGCCATGCGCGGTGTGGAGATCATGCTCCGCACGGCCACGGGTTTTTCCCCGACGGACGTCAAGGCCATCGCCTTCTACAACAACTTCTATTCGGCGATGTCCAACATCACCTTCCCTGAAGGTGCGCCCGTGCCAGAGGGCTTCGGCGGTAAGTCCCTGATTGTGGGGCCCCGCGGTCAAGTACTGGCCGAGGACCCTTCTAACAACGAGAGCGTCATTGAAGCGGAACTCAATATCGCCGAGCTGCGCAAAGACCGACGTATCCCCCGCTATCCGATGGAAGTGGTAAGGCCCGTGTTCGAGCAGTTCCAGCAGGAACTGCCGTTGAACCATCTGGATCTGCCGCGGGAGGAGTTGCCCCAGACGCGGCAGGACATGAAGGCCCTGTTGGATCGTGTCAGCCGCTGGCTAAACTAAAATAATGGGGACATTCCCCTTTTCCCGGGGAAAAAGGGGAATGTCCCCATTTTGAAAGTGCTAGTTTCGGAGAACGATATGCGACGCTCGTGGCTGAGTTTACTGCTAGTTGCTGGAGTCCCGGCGGCCTTTGCGGCCTCGGCGGTCAATTGGCATCACTGGGAAATGGCCGCCTTCGAACGGGCCAAGGCCGAAAACAAAATCATCATGGTGAGCGTCGGGATGGAGGGCTGTGTCGCCTGCGCGCGGATGGACTCGATCACCTACACCAACGAGGCCGTTATCGACCGGCTCAACGAGCATTTCGTTGCCATCGAGGTAGATGCCGAATCGCGCCCCGATATTGGTGAGCGTTATTCCGACTGGGCTTGGCCCGCGACTATTTTTCTCGCCCCCGATGCGACGCAGGTGCTCGCCTTACGCGGCAACCGCCTGCCGAGAAATTTCATCCCCATCCTGGACGACCTCCTTGCCAAGCAAAAGGCGGGCACTTTGGAACCGGATCCACGCTCGCCTTATGCCGCCCCGCCCCAACCCGCCGAGACGGATCTCAGCAGGATGCGGGACCGGGTGCGCGGCCAACTGGACCGGGCCCTCAACGAGAAATACGGTGGCTGGGGCCGTGGCGGCATCGGCGGCGAGCATAGTGGTTCGCGACTGCGGCACCTGTATCTGCGCGCCCATCTGTACGATGACTCCGAGCTCAAAGGGTTGGCACTGAAAAGCTCGGCCGGCTTCCTCAACGCCATCGACCCCGTCTGGGGGGGCGTGTACATCGCCGCGTTCCCTGAGGATATGAAAGTACCCCCCAACTTTGCCAAGCTCAGGGCTATCCCGGAGAAGCGCATTCTCGTGCAAGCCAACGCGATTACCGCCTTCGCGCTCGGTTACAAACACACGGGCGACCAAAAATATTTGGACGGCATTGCGGCGGTGGACCGCTACCTTAACGAATGGATGCGCGCGCCCGATGGAACTTACTACACCAACCAAAAGAGTCAGCCGCGTGAACTACCGCGGGGCATGTCGAGTGCCGACTATTGGCTGCTCGATACCGATGCTAAGCGGCGCGCGTTCGGCACACCGCCCGTCGACCGAGCCGCGCACACGGACAAGAATGGCGAAGTGATCAGTGCCTACGTACTAGCCTACGAGTCCACCGGCAACCCCGCCTATCTCGAATCCGCACAGCGCACGGCAAAAGCGATACTCGATGACCGACTCAAGGCAGATGGCTGGCTCGTCCAGACCGTGGACAACAATCGGATCGCCCACGACGCCCGCATACACTCGCTGGTCACCGAAGAACGGCCGTTCCTCAGTGCGCAAGCCTGGTTCGGTACCGCGCTGCTGGGACTCTACCGCACCACCGGTGACGAAAAATGGCTAGCCGCAGCCGAATCCATCGGTAAGGCCACGCTAGCAACACTACACGATGACGAGATCGGTGGTTTCTTCGCGACTATCCCCGATGCGACGGCGGCCATCATCCCGCCGCGCAAACCCCTCGAGTCCAATGGCACGGCCGCGAGTTTCTTTTATGATCTCGGGATCTACGTCAAGAACCCAGGCTATACGGCGGCCGCGCAGAATGCGCTGAGTGCCGTGGGCCTGCCCGGCATCATTCGCCGCGAGGGTAAGATCACCGGCGAGTTTGCGATGGCGCTCGAAAAGGTCACGACGGCTTACGTCGAGTTTTCTATCGTGGGCAATCAGGATCATCCCAACGCAAAGGCTTTGTTCGCTGCCGGCTTTGACGTCTTCGAGCCGCGCAAGCTACTGCATTACGAGGCCCCCGGCCGCTACCCGGACCGTGGCGTGCCCGCAATGTACATCTGCAACCCGGATATGTGCTCGATTCCCATCGTCGATGCCACGGACGTGGCGGGCCACGCGCTCGCGTTCCGCGGCCCGGCGACGAGTGCGATAACGCCCTAGCGGATCTAATGCCGGCTGCAAGAATGGCGCTGCCAGAGCGTCAAGATTGCCTATTTTTGATGGCGATCCAAAGACTTTACGCGCTAAAATCGAAGCACGCCCTGTGCACTGGATGAAGCCGATGACCGCACTCAACATCAAAGAACCCTTTCCCCACGATATCATGCCCCTCGCCAGCCACGACGAGCACGCTCGCGAAAACATCACGGCGGCGATGAAACATCATCTTTCGGAGCACGTCTATCCCTACGACGAGCTCGTGTACGAGAAACAGGCGAAACAGAAATTCATCCAGGCCAACGGCCGTGAGCCCAAAGACTGTGGCGAGGTCCATCATCTGATGATGGAGCAGCCTTATACCCGCATGTGGAGTTCAATGGCCCGCACTCTGCAAGAGATGTTGTGGGACAACCAAGGCGAAATCGTCGAGCGCAACAAACCACGCCTAACCGAAGCGGCTAAAAAGCTCTCGGCCAAACCCAAGGGTTCGCTGACCTTGGATCCCGACTGCGACATGCCCCGCTACGTCAGCGCGGTGGATATTCACGCCATGCCCGGCGGCTATTCCACAACCCGCAGCGAAACGGACCTGGCAACACCGGCGGTGTATGACCGCGGCGCCTACTACTACACCCGCGGCATGGCCGGCCGCTGGGGCCAAGGCGGCGGCTTGGCCAATGTCACCGCGTTCAAAGAGTTCTTCCCCGACCTGAAACCCAAACGGATTCTCGATCTGGGCTGCGCCATCGGCTGGACCACCTTGCCCATCGTCGACGAATGGCCGGAAGCCGAAGTGCATGGGATTGACGTGGGCGAATCGTTCATGCGCTACGCCCATGCCCGCGCGGAAGCACTCGGCAAAACCGTGCACTACCATCAAATGAGCGGGGAGCATCTCAAGTTCCCCGATGGTTACTTCGATATCGTCTTCACCGGCGGCGTGTTCCACGAGACGTCGAAGAAAGCCGCACCGGCCATCATGAAGGAAATCCATCGAGTGCTGCGCAAAGGCGGTGTCAGTTTCAACTACGACATTCCTTATGGCGGCGACTATAATCTCCATGCGCAGTTCATGCTCAATTGGGATTGTTATTTCAATGCCGAGCCGTTCTGGCGGGAATGGACGTCCTGGGACCGGAGCGAATTCATGAGCTGGGGCGGTTTCGACAAGGACGCGGTGATCGATACCTGGGCCGATCGGGACCACGAGGGTAATTTCCGGTTCTTCGAGAAACCCTTCGACGAGCTACACACGTCCGCGCGCGGCGGTATCGGCCGGGTACAATTTTTCGGCGCGCAAAAATAGATGGCGGCAACAGATAGCAGCGCGGACCTTGAAACTC
>JAHEKG010000041.1 GCA_024638475.1 Rhodospirillales bacterium
TATCGGGCCGATGATCGACCTGCGGCAAGCGGATATCGTCCTGGATCACATCGACGATGCGCGCGCCAAGGGTGCGGAGGTCAAGACCGGCGGCGAGGTGGAGGACCACGGCGGCAAGTGGATTCGCCCAACGGTACTCACCGGCGTCGATCACACCATGAAGGTCATGACGGAAGAAACCTTCGGCCCCGTCATGCCGGTCATGGCATACGACAGCGAGGCCGAGGCGATCCGCCTCGCCAACGACACCGTCTACGGTTTATCGGCGGCGGTGTTGGCGGGCGATGCGGAGGAAGGCGAGCGCATTGCAAGTCAGATCGACGCGGGCGCCGTCAGTGTAATGGATACTATCCTTACCGGCGCGATTATCCGCGACGCGGAAAAAACCTCGTTCAAACTATCGGGCCTCGGCGGTACTCGCATGGGCGCGGGCTCGATCCTGCGGTTCTTCCGCAAGAAGGCCATCCTCACCAACAGCGGTGACAGCGTGCCCATGACCACGCTAGGCGAGGCCGGCCACGAAGCGGGAGCGCCCTCAGCCGCGCTTGGGTTAACGAATCGCGACTAGGAAGCGCCCCGGAGGTTAGTTACCCCGGTAGTTTTCCGGCCCCACGTTGAGAGACGAAATATCCATGACGTGGGTGTAAAGATCCGACATGAAACGCTGGCCTAAACTCCGCGTGAAAAGCAGCTTGTTGCCGTCGGGCGAAACGGACGGGAAACCATCGAAGGAGTCGTTATAGGTTAGCCGAATGGGATCGCCCCCCTCCAGGTCACCGAGGAACACCTCCCAGTTGTTCGGCGGCACAATCCGCACGAATACGTAATGGCGGCCATCGGGCGTTGGGTACGGCGCCCAGTTCATGTCTTTGTCGAACGTGTGTGCTTTGCGGTCGCTGCCATCATGCTTGATCGTGAACACGGTCATGGGGGTGGGCGATAATTCGTGCTCGCTGCGCTTCCAGGCGCGGAACATGATGGTTTCGTTGTCGGGCATATAAAACGGTGCCCCCTCCTGCCAATCGTCGGTTGCGGTGATCTGTTGCTCTTCGCTGCCGTCCGGGCGCATGCGCCAAAGGTCCATCTTGCCGTCGATCTGGCGCCCAAACACGACCCACTCACCATCGCGCGATATTGATACCTCCGCCTCGTAGTACTCGTTGTTGGTCAACCGCACCACGTCACTGCCATCGAGGTTGGAAGTGTACAGTTCCGCACCCGTCGGATAGTCGGCGTCGCTGGACCAATTACCCACCGGTAAGTGCGGATTGTCGCGCGTGGACGTCCACACGACGCGCTGCATGTCCGGAAAGAAATAACTACACGCATCTTGCCCGCGGTCGTTGATGCGGGTGATTTCCTCGCCGGTATCCGTGAAGGTATAGGTGAGCGCCCCGCCGGACGCGCGCGGCGACGACGGCGGCACGGCGTCCGGATCTTGAGTCTGGGAGATCACGTGGAAACTGTCGGGCGCATAATAGGCCTCGGCGGTTTCGGGGATATTGGGGATGATTCGCACCGGCAGCTCGACTCCCGGCGGCGGCGGATTCACCCAGTCGCCGCTAGCCTGGGCCTGTTCCACCGGCGCGTCGACTATCTCGTTGGACGCGGGTGGGGTTGCGTCGTCGCCGCTGCAACCGGCCATGAGCCACACTACCACGCTGATCGCAAACCCTGATTTCCGCATCGGGTGACTCCTTTTATTCGTTCCTATCAGGCGCACGATAACACCGGCAGTCAATGAGTCACTTGCCGGCCGCAATTCTTGTTCACACCAAGGGCAGTGCCGTCTTCTTGGTGACCGTGCGCAACGCGAAGCTCGAATGGACCCGCGCGACCCCGGGCAGGTTCGTCAGGTATTGCCTGTGGATGCGTTCGAAATCACTCATGTCCGCAACGACGACCCGGATGAGGTAGTCGAATTCGCCGGTCATGAGGTGGCACTCCATCACTTCCGGTATCGCGCCAACGGCGTTTTCGAACGCGTCGAGGTCCTGTTGTTGCTCCTGCTGCAGGGTGATTTGCACAAAAGCACTCGCGGGCAGGCCCACCTTTTTAGGGTCCACGAGCGCCACATAGCCGGCAATAAAGCCCTCGGCTTCGAGTGTCCTCACGCGTCGCAGGCAGGCCGCTTCCGACAGGCTGACTCGCTCGGCCAAATGCACGTTGGTCATGCGGCCATCCTGCTGAAGGGCGGCGAGGATCGAGCGATCTATTTTGTCGAGCTTCATTGGCACATTATTATTGCGTTTTTTTCTCCTATGCACAATTTTATTCAAATAATTGATCATCCAGGCAATGAAATTGCAATTTTTGCCAGCGGTGAATCCCTTATTGTCGAGGCTGGCTTGGAGGAATGAGTCATGCGTATCGGGCTGCCCAGAGAAATCAAGAACCATGAATATCGGGTGGGTCTCGTGCCGGCCAGCGTTCGCGAGCTGGTGAGCCGCGGCCATGAAGTGCTGATCGAAACCCAGGCAGGCGCCGGCATCGGCTGCAGCGATGAGGACTATCGGCAGGCCGGTGCGCACATCGCCCCCGACGCGGCCACGGTTTTCGCTGAGGGCCAACTCATCGTCAAGGTCAAGGAACCGCAATTGTCCGAATGTCAGCAACTCGGCGCCGGCCAGACCCTGATCACCTATCTTCACTTGGCCGCCGATCCTGAGCAAGCCAAGGCGTTGCTGGCGGCGGGTGTCACCGCCATCGCTTATGAGACGGTCACGGCGAGCGATGGCTCGCTGCCCTTACTCGCGCCCATGAGCGAAGTGGCCGGGCGAATGTCCGTACAAGTAGGGGCCTATTGCTTGCAAAAAGCGAGCGGTGGCGGCGGTGTGTTGCTCGGCGGCGTACCCGGCGTGGCGCCGGGCAAGGTGGTGATCCTGGGCGGCGGGGTCGCGGGCGGCAATGCGCTGGAAATGGCTGTCGGTTTGCAGGCCGACGTCACGGTGATCGACAAGAATCTAAAACGACTGGGGCAACTCGCGGAGCGCTATGGCAATCGTATCCGCACACTGTATTCCACGCAGGAAACGATTGAGCAAGCAGTGATCGACGCCGATCTCGTCATCGGCGCAGTGCTGGTCCCCGGTGCCGCGGCGCCTAAACTAGTGAGCCGCGAAATAGTCGCGGCGATGCGGCCCGGTTCCGCGTTGGTGGATATCGCCATCGACCAAGGCGGTTGCTTCGCAACGAGCCGGCCCACTACCCATGCCGATCCAACTTTCGTCGTCGACGGCGTGGTTCACTACTGTGTCACCAACATGCCGGGAGCGGTCGCGCGTACCTCCACGTTCGCGCTCAACAACGCGACCCTGCCTTTCATCATCGCCTTGGCCGATCTTGGCCCGACCACGGCGATGCAGCGGAATCCACACCTGGCTGCCGGACTCAACGTCAGCGCGGGCAGAATTCGGCACGCCACCGTGGCGCAAACCTTGGGCCTCGAGAACCTCAGCCACGTCGCCTAAATGGGCTAAATGGGGACATTCCCCTTTTTGAGCTAGCTAAATGGGGACATTCCCCTTTTTGAGACCTAAATGGGGACATTCCCCTTTTTGAGATACTGCTACCGAAGCGCGCTGAAAAAGGGGAATGTCCCCATTAATCGAAGGCGCGTTTGACCTCTTCCGCAATGATGCCGATGCCTTTTTTCACCATGTCCTGATCCTGGGCGTAGCTCAAGCGTAGGCACTGTTCGCCGTGGGTCCAGGGCTCATCCAAGCCGGGAAAAAAGTGGTGTCCTGGAATGACCAGCACGCCCCGCTGCTTGAGGCGTTCATACAACTCTTTGCAATGGATGGGTAAGCCTGGAAACCAAACCCAAAGGAACATGGCCCCCTCCGGCGTGTGCACCCTGACTGGGTATCCCTGCAAAGCCTTGCGTAGCGCGTCCAGCGTGCGGGCTGCCTTGCGTTGATAAAAGGGTCTGATGTAGGTTTCGCCGAATTCGATAATCTTACCGCTCGCCACCCACTCATCCAGCAGCGCCGCGCCGACGCTGGGGACCGACAAGTTCATGACGGCGGTACAACTCGCGATCGCGCGCGCTATGTCGGGCCGAGCGATGACGATTCCCGTGCGAATGCCGGGCAGCCCGAGTTTGGACAAACTCAAGCACAGGATAATGTTCTCGTTCCAAATGGGTTGGGTATCGACGAAATTGATGCCGGGGAAAGGTTGGCCATAGGCCGCATCCACGATCAACGGCACTTGCCAGTCCTGCGCCAACCCATCCAGGCGCCCCATTTCGCGATCGGTGATCACGTTGCCGGTCGGGTTCGTCGGTCGCGATACGCAAATCGCCCCCAGCGCTTCATTACTCGGCAAGTTATCGAAGTCAACGCGATACTTGAATAACGCGTCGGGTAATTCCTTGATGGTGGAACGACGCGCCGTAAATAAGTTGTCCACCAAGCCTTGATCTTTGTAGCCGATGTATTCGGGTGTGACCGGCAAAAGAATTTTCTTCATTGTGCCGCCGTCGAAGACGCCGCCCAATAGATTGAACAGCAGGAAGAAACTAAATTGGCTACCTGAGGTGAGAGCAATATGCTCCTCTCCCACATCGAAGCCACAGTGCGACCGCAGCAATCGCGCGAGGCTGCGGCGGAAACCAACGTCGCCGGCCGGCGGCGAGTAGTTGGCGAACATGCGGTCGAAGCTGGCAGGATCGTCGGCGACTTCCGCAAGGCGCCGCATGAACAGCTCGCGCATCGCTGGAATTCGTCCGGGGTTACCCCCGCCCAACATCATCACGCCGTCGTCCCCCGCCGCAAGCGCGTGGCCCATATCGTCCATCAACTCCAGGGCCCCACTGGGCCCCGTAAAACGCTTGCCGAAATCGGAGAACACCATGGGCGGCTTGTAGCCGTACGGCGGCAGGAAGTCAACCGGAGCCTGTACGCCCAGTAACGATCTGGTATGTTGCCAGGCAAGGAGATCGCCATGCCGAAACTATCGAACACCCTGCGCCTCGTCGTCCTCCTGTCCGCGTCAACCGGAGGCTGGGCCGCCGACGCCATTTACCAACTGGACATCGGCGCCACGCCTAGACGCCATGAAACCCGCAGCGTGAACGTGGATGAAATCATCGACAGCGCAAGCAATGAACGCCTGAGCCCGGATGAGTTAGCGCACCGCTTAGAGGACGCCCGCATCGTCCTAATGGGTGAAGAACACACCAACATGGACTTCCACGACGTCCAATTGCGCTTAATTCGCGCGCTGCACGATGCAGGCCGTACCGTGATTATTGGGCTGGAAATGTTTCCTTACATCGATCAACCGGTATTGGACGAATGGGTTAACGGCGTTTACACGGAGCGCGGCTTCGTCAACAAGTCCGATTGGTACTATCGCTGGGGCTATCATTGGGATTATTACCGTGAGATCTTCTTACTGGCAAAGCAGCACGGCATGTCCATGCGTGGATTGAACGCACCCCGCGACGTGATTACGAAACTGCGCAAACAGGGCCGCGATGCCTTAACCGAAGAACAGGCCAGGCATTTGCCAGCAAGCATCGACACCGATTCCACCGAACATCTACGACTCTTCAAATCCTATTTCGACGCCGACGATCCGATTCACTCGGGAATGACGGATTCCCAGTGGCAGGGCATGTTTCAGGCTCAATGCGCCTGGGACGCGGTGATGGGCTTCAATGCCTTGGGGGCATTGGAAGGCGCGCCCGACAACGCGGTCGTCGTCGTCCTCGTCGGTGCCGGCCACGTGGTCTACGGCCAGGGGATTGCCCGCCAGATTGCCAACTGGAGTGACGTTAAGGTGGCGACCGTGACGCCCGTGCCCGCAGCCAATAGTCACGGCGAGCCCATCGAGCGCGTGCAAGCGAGCTATGGCGATTTCCTTTGGGGATTACCCGCCACGCAACCGCCACGCTATCCGGTGTTGGGCACCGCGACGATTGCGGGGAAACCCGCCGGCCTGCGGATTATCGACATCGACGCGCAATCCGCCGCAGCGCGCGCCGGCCTCAAGGTGGGGGATCGTATTACCGCCGTGGATGGAATAAAGATACGGGATCGTCGCGACATGAACCGGGCGATGGCCAACTATCGTTGGGGCGACTTGATTGCCGTTGACCTGCAACGCGAAGACAACGCCCTCACAGTACCGTTAGCCCTGACGCGCGCGGCTGGTGACTAGCATGGGCACCTACCGTATTGCGGCACTGGTCTCGCTTTGGCTTGGCGCCATTGCGGCACTGCCCGCGCAGGCTCAAGACTATGCCCACCACGCGTTGCAGTTGGAAGTCGACCCGGCGACGAATACATTGCATGTTCGCGACACCGTCACGATTCCGGCCGCCCTGCGCCACACCGGGTTGGAATTCGCGATTAACGCGCGCGCGCAGCTGCAGCAGGAAGACAATAGGTTACAACGCCTGCCAAGCGACGGGAAGGCACAATTCCTCGGTATCAACGGCACCAGCCTCGAAACGGCCACCCGAGTCAATCTGGTTCGCTATCGCCTTGATACGATACCCAGCGACGGCCGCCTGACCCTCGAGTACCGTATCCTGTTGGACTATCCCGTCAGCGCACAACAAGAAGAATACGCCCGCGGGTTTCGTGAAACGCCGGGGCGCGTGGCACCCGAAGGCGTTTACCTGGCCGGCACGACCTTTTGGTACCCGTATTTCAACAACGAGCTCGTGACATTCGAGCTGTCTACCAACGTGCCGGCCGGCTGGCAACTGCTGAGTCAAGGCTCCGGGACGGCGAACGATGGCGGGCTCGCCCAGTGGAAGTCGCCCCAACCCGTGGATGAGATTTATCTCGTGGGCGGGCCGCTCAACCGCTATCAGCAGCAACACGGCGACGTCAGCGCGTTGGTCTTCCTGCACGATGACGAGCCGGCGCTCGCACAGCGTTACCTCGACGCCACCGGCCGTTACCTCACGATGTATGAGGAGCTGATTGGCCCCTATCCCTACGATAAATTCGCGCTCGTCGAAAACTTTTGGGAAACGGGCTACGGCATGCCCTCGTTTACCCTGCTCGGCCCGACCATTATTCGTTTTCCGTTTATTCTGACCTCATCCTATCCCCACGAAATTCTCCATAACTGGTGGGGCAATTCGGTATTCGTCGATTATGAGACGGGTAATTGGTGCGAGGGTCTAACCGCGTACTTGGCCGATCACCTGTTGCAGGAACAGCGTGGCGCGGGTGCCGAGTTCCGGCGCAGCACCCTGCAACGCTTCCGTAACTTTGTCCGCGACGATCGCGACTTCCCGCTGCGGGAGTTCCGCTCGCGTCACAGCGCGGTGACAGAGGCGGTGGGTTACGGCAAGACGCTGATGGGGTTTCACATGTTGCGCCGCGAACTCGGGGACGCGGCCTTCATCGCCGGGCTGCAGCGCTTCTACGCCGACGGCCGGGGAACGAAAGCCAGTTTCGCGGATATCCGCCGTGCCATGGAGTTCGTCAGCGACCGCGATTTGGCAACCTTCTTTCGAGTGTGGACGGAAGAAACCGGGGCGCCGCTCCTGAGTGCGAATAGGCTCCGCGTACGGCAAACGCAAGAGGGCTATGAAATCAGCGGCCAGTTGGCGCAACGCGGTACCGGCACACCGTATCCGTTGAGCGTGCCCGTCGTGTTACAGACTGCCGCCGGTGTGACCCAGCACCTCGTCAAATTGGACCGGCGCAGCGCCCGCTTCAAGTTGTCAAGCGACGCGCCACCGCTGGCGCTCGCGGTCGACCCGAACTTCGACCTCTTCCGCATGCTTTACGTTGAGGAGACGCCTCCTTCGATCGGTCAGATCTTCGGCGAGCCCGAGATCCTTGCCGTACTCAGCACCGTCGAAGCGAGTCAAGCGGAAGCGTACCGCGCCATGCTCATGGGCTGGCAGAGCGATGCCCACCGCATCGAGATCGTTACCGACCAGGACATCGAGGCGCTGCCCGCCGACCGATCCGTGTGGTTGTTAGGCACCGGCAATAAGTTCCTGGACGAGATTGAGGCCGTGACGGAATCCGGCGAAACCCGCTTAGCGGGAAGGGCGCTCAACCAAGCGCGGCATTCCTGGGTTGCCGTTCGCCGTCACCCACAAGCGCCGGAGCACGCCGTCGGTTGGATTGCGTTGACGGCGAACAGCGGGCCAGCCATTCAAAACAAGCTACCCCACTACGGAAAATATTCTTACTTGGGGTTCGAAGGGCCGGCGGGAGAAAATATTCACAAGGGGCAGTGGCCCACCAGCGACTCTCCTTTATACGTCGATCTGCGCCAGGACAAGGCTACGCCGCTGCCCCCGCTCGTCTTCACGGCGCCGGCCGCGCTGGCGGAGGTGCCCTCCGAGTACAGCCCCGCCGCAACGCTCAAACATGCGGCCTACCTGAGTGATCCCGCGCGCGAAGGCCGGGGCATCGGGACCCGGGGGCTCGCGGATGCGCGCGATTACATCGAGGCGCAGTTCGAACGCCTGGGGCTGAAACCCGGATTCGGCGCCGGCTACCGGCAAGCGTTCGCACTGCCCAGCGGACCCGACGGGCGTCCCGCCACCGCGCAGAATGTGATTGCCATCGTCGCGGGTTCGTCGCCAGATCTCGCCGCGGTCATCGTCAGCGCACATTACGACCACCTCGGCTATGGGTGGCCTGCGGCCCGTGCCGATTTCCAGGGACAAATCCATCCCGGCGCCGACGACAACGCCAGCGGGGTGGCGATTCTGCTGACGCTGGCAGAACAATTCAAGCGCGCCAAGCCGTTGCGGAATATCATCTTTGCGGCATTCTCGGCGGAAGAGGCTGGACTCATCGGTGCTCGCTATTTCATGGCTAATCTCCCCGCGGCCGCGGCCGCGGGCGTGCACAGTGTCATTAACCTCGATACGGTCGGCCGCTTGGGCAGCGGACCCATCACCTTCTTCGGCACCGGCAGCGCAACGGAATGGCCCCATATTTTTCGCGGGGTCGGCTTTGAAACCGGTATCGACAGCAAGAGCGTGCCCGGCGGCGCTGAGGGTTCGGACCAGCTTGCCTTTCTCGAGCAGGGCGTTCCCGCCGTACAGGTGTTCACACAGGCCCACGCCGACTATCACAAACCGAGCGACACGCCCGACAAGCTCGATGCCGACGGGATGGTAAAGATCGCGCGCTTCGTCGCCGAGGCGGTGAAATATTTGGCCAATCGCGCGGAACCGCTGACCAGCACCCTGGCCGGTGGTGACGCGCCGTCGGCCACGGCGGCAACGGCGTCGAGCCGGCGCGTCAGCCTCGGCACGGTTCCCGACTTCGGCTTCCCGGGGCCGGGTATTCGTGTCGATGACGTGGTGCCGCAATCCGCCGCGGCAACCGCCGGCCTCAAGGCGGGCGATATATTGCTGGCCGTCGATGCGCAGCCGGTGGCCGATTTACGTGCCTACTCCGAGTTGCTGAAGACCCTGAATCCGGAGCAGACAATCACGCTGACGATACAGCGCGGCGGCGAGCAGTTGGCCGTCCGAGCCACCCTTCAGCAACGTTAACAAAGGTTACGAACCCCTCGTACAACCCGCAGGGCGCTTCGCTTCTGCCATACTGGGATTTGAACAACCATAAATTGGAGTAAGCCATGCGAGTCCTATTGGCCGTTGTCCTAGCAGTATTCGTCATCAGCGGTTCGGCGCTGGCCCAGCAACAGGGCAAGGGCCCCAAGAAGCTCAAGCGCACCGACAACATCGAAGGCACGCTAGAACAGGCGGAGACTCGGGTGAAACAAAACCGTGACAAGGTCCGCGACAAGCAAGAGGAATATGATGACGACGTCTCGGATGACGATTCCGCCTTTGGGGGTTCGAACGACGGCGTCAGTTCCGACGATAACTCCAGCGATGATCGGTCCGACGACCGCAGCGACGACCGATCCGATGACTATAGCGACGACCGGTCTGAGGACATGGGCGATCGCGTCGATGGCCAGCGCGGCAACGCCCGTGCCGAGGAAATGCGCAACCGCCGCGACGAGCGCAAACAGATCAAGGAAGAGTACCGCGCCGACCGGGAAGCCGGCCAGGAACGCGCTGATTCATCAGAAACTGCCGGCGCAGACGGCACCAAAAAAGCCAAGAAACCGTGGTGGAAATTCTGGGACGAGTAGCTAGCGGCCGAATACCATTTGTAAGTGCGCCTCGCTGGGCTTCTCGGTAAACAGGGACACTCCGAAGGTCGTCGCCACCCCGACTAGTTCGGCTAGAGCGGAACACGCATAGGGGTTCGGTCCTTGTCGCCAAAGCCACGCGAGCAGGCCGCTAGCCTGCTCCGTTTGTGGCCAAAATTGGCCGTGAAGGATAATAAATAGCCCCAAGCCGACCAGGAAACCAGCGATAGCGCCCGCCTTGGTCACGCCACGCCAAAACACGCCGAGTACGAGTGAACCGGCAAACGCCGCCGCCAACCCGCCGATGCCGATCCAGGTCACCAGAATGATATTGATATCGAAGGTGAACCAGGCGATCACGGTTGCGACGAGCATCGTCACGACCGTTCCCCACCGGCTCACCGCCAGCACATTGGCCTCGACCGCCGCCGCCGAAAGCTGGCGATGCCAACGTGGCGCGAGCGTGCGCCGATATAAGTCGTTTGCAAACACTTGGCTCGTGGAAATCACCAACCCATCCGCGGTCGACATGATCGAGGCAAGAATGGCGGCACCGAGTAACGCCGCGAGCCATGGTGGGAACACCGCAATGAATAGCGCCGGAATAGCCGCGTTGGGGGTCAGGTCGCCGTCGAACAAGGCGTCGCCCAGCACCGCTCTGGCGAGCAACCCGCCTAACGTGAGGGTTGGGAACACCATGCCCACGACAAACGCCATCCACAAAAACTTGCGCTGAGCGCGGCGATCCTTGAGGGCCCACAATTTGTTGCCGATGTGAGGCAGCATCCCCACCGGAATGTAGGCCACCACCATGGCAATCAGTGCCCAGCTCGTGTTGATCAACACGAAGTCGGGATTGATGGGAACGATGGCGTTGGTATCCAACGCTTCCAAACGAGCGAAAATACCATCCATGCCCCCTTCGACACCGAAGCCCCCCAGGAACATGGCGCAGATGCCGATCGCGATGACGAGCATCAGCAACCCTTGGACCGTATCCGTCATGATATCGGCGTGCGCGCCACCCAACGCCACGTAGAGCAGCAAAACCATGGCGGTCAAGCCTAATGCCCAAGCTTTGGATAGGCCGAGCAGGGTTTCGAACATTGCCAACCCGGCAATCAACTGGCCGGCGAGAAAGAACATCAGCGCTAGGGAGGCCAGTGAAGCGATGACACGAATGGCGGGCGATTGATAGCGGTCGCCGAGTAATTCCGGGATTGACCGATGGCCGAGACGATTACCAAAGCGCACCACCATTCGCTGACACAACAAGACGCCGAGGTACACGCCGACGGGATACAAGAAGCCGATCCACAACGCCGACACGCCGTAAGTGTAAGCGAATCCAGGCAGGCCCAGGAAAGTGGCCCCACTGGCGATTGTCGCAGCGAAGGCCAACGCCAACGTACCCGGCCCATAGGCGCCGCGCGCCACAGCAAAATCATCGCCGTCTTGGACGCGGCGACTGCCGCGGGTGCCGAGATAAATCATCCCGCCGATGTACAGGCTCATGAAGCCCCAAGACCAGGCGATCAGGCTCACGCGTCGCTGCCGTTCAGTGGAGCGGGCCCCTACTGCGGCGACCGGGGCAGCGGCAGCTCGTCATCCCAGATGTGCTCCGGCATGGGCAACCCTGCCACGTCGGCAGGGGAAAGTTTCAGTGGCGGCGCCACGCCGGCTTGCGTCAGCACCGCGTCCAACTGCCGGCAGTGTTGCGCGGTGTGCCAACAGGTTCGCTCCAGCAACGCGCTCGCGGTTTGCTCGCCGTAGTAGGTCTGATAGCTTTCGTTTGCCGCGGTGAGGCCGTTGCTCTGCCACCAATCTGCAAACTGGCGGGCAATACTCTGCCCATAGTCGCGCAGCATCGCTGCGTCCGCGGTGGGGTCCGGTAACCGATAGAAGTGTGCCTCGCTCAGCACACCGCCTCGTGCGGCTGCGAGAAAACCGTCCACAATCGCGTAGACATGAAACCCCAAGTCCCGCACGGTGCGGTCCCGGCGCAATGGCTGACTCAACTGCTCCTCCGGTACCACCGCGAGCTGACCGAGCACCACTGCCATGATGCGGTTGAGCCGGCTGACCAATTCGTCCAACGGCAGCCGCGGGCGCCGTTCCGCCACGCCGAGAAAACTCGCCAGCTCATCCAAATTCTGCGCCATCACGAAGCGCTCACCCCGCTCGACCACCGGCACCGACTTGACGCCGATGCTCGCCAGATGCGCCATTGCGGCCGGTTCCTCGTGGACGTTGATCGAACGGTAGCGAATACCGTGGCTGGCCAAATATTCCTTTGCCTTGAGACAACTGGTGCAACCCGGCTGCCAATAAACCGTGTAGTCCGCTTGGCTCATGCCCCGACGTTATAGCCCGAAGGCTGGAATGTCACGCTGCAAGGATGCCAATGCGGGTTAGAACCCGGTAACCTTGAGCCATGTTTGCGCAACTGATGGAGCGGCGAATACCCCATTTCCTGGGTTTATACCTGGGCAGTGGCTGGGTGCTGTTGGAATTTAGCGATTGGGTGGTCCAGCGTTATCTGCTGTCGCCCTACTGGGTCGACCTCGTCCTGATGGTTTGGCTATTGCTGCTACCGACGGTACTGATCGTGACCTGGTTCCACGGCAAACCGGGTCCGGATCCCTGGACGCGGGGCCAGCGCCTCATCGTTGGGGCGAATGTCTTCTTGGCGGCCGCTGTACTCCTGGTGCTGGCAAGCAACCGCGATCTCGGCGCCATGGCCGAACGCGTCAGCGTGGTCGACGAAACCGGGGCGATGCAGGAACGCATGGTGGCCAAGAGCGAATACCGGCGCCGGATCGGGTTTTTCATGCTCGACAACCAAACGGGCGATACCGAATTGGATTGGATGGAAATGGGCTTACCGATTCTGATGGAATTGGACCTTTACCAGGATGTTTTCCTAGACATTCGGGGCCCGGAACACTTTGCCGGGATGCTGGCGGAAGCCGGCGTCGCGGATCAAAGCGCAGTGCCTATTAGCTTGCAGCGGCAATTAGCCGATCGCCAGTATATGGAATGGTTCGCAACGGGCTATCTTGTCGCCGGAGATACGGCGCCGCAAATGCACGTCACGCTGCACAACACTGCTACCGGCGAAAGCAATGAACCCATCGTCGTCTCGACCGAAAATCTTTTCTCTAGTATCGACGAGGTCACCCAGGCGGTGCGGCGCGCGCTCGACGTGCCGACCAACTATAGCGGCGCGACTCGCGACCTGCCGGTGGCGCAACTGATCACGGAATCCGAGGCAGCATTCCGCGATGCCGCGCTGGGCTACCGCGCCGCATTCGTCGACAAAGATTGGTCGACTGCAGCGGAGGCCCTCAAGCGAGCCACACTCAAGGACCCGGGATACGCCCATGCTCAAATCGGCCTATACACCACTTTGATGGCCCAAAATAAAACGGGTCCGGCCATCGAAGCGATGAATGCGGCAATCGCCAACCTGTATCGCCTGCCCGAGCGGGTTCAGTTCCTGGCCAAGACCGAGTACTTCGTCGTCGCAAAGCAAGACGTTGCGAGCGCCATCACCGTATTGGAGATGGCGACGACCCTGTATCCGGCGGACGTCGACGCTTGGTACCTATTGGGTGCATACAACGAAGGGGTCGGCAATCGCGATAAGGCGATCCATGCCTTCAGCCAGCTACTTGTGCAAGATCCCAACCGCTTGGACGCGTTGATTCAAGTCGGCAAGTTACATCAGTCGTCGGGCGCCTATGAGGACGCTCGCCGGCACTATCTGCGCTACCTGGAAGCCAGGCCCACGGATGTGCAGGGACCTTTGCAGCTCGGCGGCCTCGCCAGCGCCCAGGGTGAGCACACGGAAGCGCTGCGCCACTACAAGACAGCCAGCCTGATTGATCCGACGGACCCCGGCATCGCCACCAAGGTCGCCGCCGCACATTTCAACCTTGGCGCATTCGACCCGGCACGCGCGGAGCTCGAAGAGGCGCGGGGGGTCACCCAGACGCCCGCCCAGACGGCCGAAGTAGAACTCGCGCTACTCAGCCACCATCTTCGGCGCGGCCAAGTTGCGCTTGCAGTGGAACATTTCCTGGCGTACCGCCAGGCGCTGAGTGAAAGTGTGCCGCCGCTACTGCTCGCCATCCGCCAGCAGGAGGGGCTCGATGCCCTATTGGCGGCTAACCGCGCCGACGACTTGGCGGCAATGGTCGACGCCCTCGCAAACCTCGCACCGCCCATCAACAAAATGGCGCACGCGCTGCGTCTCAGGATTGCGACGAAGTATCGCGACCTCGAGGAAATAAAGGCGTCGCTGGTCGGAATGGACTCGCTGATCGAGAGCCTCGGCCGCGCGGAGTTCACGTCCTTGCGTCGTTATGGCAAAGGGGTACAGGCCGAGCTCGAAGGGGACCTCGAAGGCGCCCTCGCCGCCTACGACGAGGCGCTCGAGATCGCTCCATTGCAAAGCCGTTGGCACGAGGACGCGGCGAGAGTGCTACGCAAATCAGGCAAACTGAAAGCCGCGGCGGAGCGCATTGGGATGGCGCTTACCGTCAATCCGATGTCTGGTGAATTGAACGTCGAAGCGGCCCGCATCGCCCTCGCGCGTGGCGACACCGCGACGGCACAGCGTTATCTCGACGCTGCCGACACAGTTTGGTCCAACGCCGACGCCGACTACGGGCCCGCGCAACTGGTGGCCGAACTTCGCGACAAGCTGCCACCGAGGGGTTGATCCCCAGCCGTCACGGCTTTAATGCCCGATACAGAAAGGGCAAGCTCAGGTCCATGCGGTGGTCGATGCCCGAATGGGTGCCGTCGAATTCCTGGTAAGTATGCTTAATCCGATTTTTCGCTAACTCTCTCGACAAGATTCTCGTGCCGTAGTGAATGTGGTACTGGTCGCGCCAGCCGCAATCGATGAACATACCGCGGAGTGTGGCCAGATTGCGGCGATATTGCTTAACGAGAAATATCGGATCATGGGCGAGCCAGCGTTTCCATCGCGACTCGATGAACTCGCCGGTCTCTAGATCGAGAGGGATCTTGAAGCCGTTGGGCGCCGACGGCGACGGATCGTAGGTCGCAGCCATCGCCACCATCATCAGCGTCATCACTTCCGCGCCGGTGGGTCTTTTGCGTGAACCGATGTCGTCCAGAAAGCGGCGAATGCGGCCATCGTCGCAGCCGGGCGCGAGTTTCGCCAGCCGTTGCGGCCGGGAATAACGTCCCGCTTTCTTAGAGGGGCGCCGATACTTCGCCAGCTCGGTCAATGCTTTCGGCCACTCGGTCTTGTACACGAAGTCGAAGTAGGCATCGCCGGAGTGATTCGCGATCGCGCCCCAGTGCTGGGGATATTTCATGGCGTGGATGATCGCCGCATAGCCACCGGACGACTTGCCGAAGCAGCCCCTGTGTTGCCTATCCGCGAGGGTCCGAAATTCCGTATCGATGAACGGAATCAGTTCGCGCGTCAGGTAATCCGCATAACGGCCGATGGCACTCGAGTTGATGTACTGATTTCCACCGAGGGCGGTGAAGCAATCCGGAAACACAATAATGACGGGCCCCATCTTACGGTCGCTGACGAGTCGGGCGGCCTGTTCGGGAATACTCTCATCGAATGCGCGCCAGCTCACATGAGACCAGCCGGAGCCGCTATATCCCACTAGGTCGTACAGTACTGGAAAGCGGCGATTGGGACCGCCGGTATCGTAGTGGGGCGGCAACCACACCGGGAAACGGCGCACATGCGGATCCCCCAACGGATTATCCGCAAGGATCTTGGATTCGTGCTCAACGACGACTACCCGCCCTTGTGTCATCGTGGCTCGCTCAACCTATCTCGACGACCAACTTGCCGAAGTGCCGACCGCTCGCAATCGATTGGAGTGCCGCGGGCGCATCGTCGAAAGCGTACGTCTCGGAGATGACCGGGTGAATCTGCTTCTCGGCCATCAACCCCAACATATCCTCGTAGTCTGCGCGGTTGCCGACGGTGACCCCGTGCAGGTGAGCGTTCTTGCCCACCAATCCCATCAGATTGAGCTCCTCGCTGAAACCGGCCAACGCACCGATCAACGCAATCGAGCCATTCAGTGCCAGCGCCTGCATTGATTGTGTCAGTGTGCCCGCACCGCCGATTTCGATAACGTTGTCGACGCCGCCGTCGGTCAACTCGGCGATCTTCGCGCCCCAATTAGGCTCCTGCTTGTAATTCACGGTGGCTTCGGCACCCAGCTCGCGCGCCCGGGCAAGTTTTTCGTCGCTGGAAGAGATCACCGCCACACGCGCCCCTAGCGCGGCCGCCAACTGCAGCGCG
>JAHEKG010000042.1 GCA_024638475.1 Rhodospirillales bacterium
AGGCTCGTTTCGGCCGCAACGAGAAACAATCCCCACCAGACGCAGGTATCGCCGAAGTAATTAGGGTGGCGGGTATAACGCCACAGCCCGCGATCCATTACTTTCCCTTGATTTGTCGGTTGCGCCTTAAAAGCCGCCAGTTGCCAGTCACCAACCGTCTCGAAAATGATTCCGACGCTGGCGAGGGCGATGCCGAGGTAGGCCAAACCGCCCAGCTGCGCCGGGGTCGCCTGAATCTGGCCGAGCTGAACGGGCAACGAGATCAGCCATAGTAAGGGACCTTGAAGCAAAAACACTTTTCTTAGGCTATAGGTATGCTTATTGCCGGGCGCTTTCGCAAGCAGGGCCACGTAACGCCCGTCCGCTCCCTCACGCCGCCAACGGAAGAACAAGTGCGCGCCTAAGCGGGCCCCCCAGACGGCAGTCAGCACGAGCAGGACGTAACGACGATCGCTGCTCCCATTCGTCAACCAATAGGTGTTGGCCGCCACAATGACGAAGCCGATTGCCCAGAAACTATCGACAAAAGAGACATCGCCAAGCGGAATGCTGAGCAGCCACAGAACCACCATACAGGCCATGATGACGGCAAGATTAACGAGGAGCAGGTAGGCTACTTCAGACAATTGACCGGTCCGTTGCTTATCGGCCCGTAGACACGATGTCTAGTTTCAGTGCCGCTGCCATCTGACGCTCAACGCTGGCCGGATCCCGCGCCAGCGCGGCTCGCACATTGACAGCGAATGGATCTGTATCCATTTCGGGAACGTTCTTTTCAATCGCCTTGATGCCCGCCTTAGCAATCGCATCCGGGGATTCTTTCTTGCCCTGCACGTGGGAGGCCATTCGAGTATCGACAGACCCGACAATGAGACTACTAACCTGGGTACCCTGATCGGCAAGCTCCGCACGGACATTCGTCGCCAGCGCCCGTGTCGCGAATTTCGAAGGGCTGTAGCCCCCCATGTTGGGTACCGCGACGATTGCGCCGGCGGACAGCACATTGACGATAGCGCCTCCGCCGTTCCGCTTGAGGATAGGGGCAAAGTGGCGGCACATCGCTAACGTACCGAAAAAGTTGACATCCATTTCCTGGCGCGCTGCGTCCATAGTCGCGGCGCCCATCAGCGTCTGATTAAGAAAAATACCGGCGTTGTTGATCACGATGCTCGTATCGCCACATCGCTCTGCCGCAGCGGCAACTTGGCTTTCGTCGGTGACATCGAGTTGCACTTCGATCGCTTGTCCTGGAAATGCTTCGACGAGATGTTTTGCGCCACCCGGCACTCTCGTGCCAACGTAGACTTTTTTCGCGCCCGCTGCGAGGAGGGCGTGGACGAAACTTTCACCTATACCGCGATTCCCGCCGGTGACGATCGCGACGCTGTCGGCAACTTTCATGAGATTGGTATCCGGTTATGTAGCGGCATCGATGGGTCCTATGCTGTGACGACATAATGGGCGGGTGGATCGCGGTACAAAGCATCGATCTCCGCGGCGCGATTCTCGGCGGCAATCGCTTGGTTAACCGTGCCCTTGTCGGATAGTTCGCGTTTTTCCGCGCTGGGCGCTTCGCGAATGAATGCGAATCGACTGATGGTAGTGCTGCTTGCCGGGTATTTTGCGTTATAGGACTGGAGAGCCGCTTGCAAAAACTGCACGACCTTTGCGTTGGCAACCAAATCTTCGAGGCAGGCTTTGGGGTTCCCCGCGATCTCCCGTAAGCCGGCGAGGCTGGGGACACCGAGCACGGCGAGTCGATCCCGACCGCTGCCGCAAAGCACCAGATCGATGATCGCCGGTGCCAGCGCTTCGACGACTTTAGCGCGGACTTGCCCCGAGTAGACCCACGATCCGGTTCCCAGCTTGAATTCTTCTGCCAAGCGGCCCGCAAAGTAAAGACCCTGGGAATAGTCGTTGTCATCGTGAAAACGGGCGGCATCACCGGTCTTGTAGAAACCCTCCTCGTCGAACGCGGCGGCGGTTTGTTCCGGGTTGCGTAAATACCCGGGGGTGACGTTGTCTCCGCGCATGCGTAGCTCATAACGGTCACCGCTAGGCACGAGCTTTATTTCGAGGCCGGGCGCAGGCAGGCCGATCCCGACTTTCTGCGTATCGTAATGGATGACCATGCATCCGGAGGCAGTCTCCGTCGCCCCGTATCCCGTCGTCATGAAAATTCGGCGGCCGGTGCAGCGAATTGCCAGTGTCTGGAGGCGATCGTAGACGGGCTGCGGCAAACCTGCGCCGCCGTACAAAATCAATCTTAGATCACGGAAAAAAATTCGTTGCAGATGGGGATCTGCTTCGAGGGCGTCCACCAGATACGCGAAACCCGCTGGGACGTTGGCGAAGTAGGGGACGGGTATCTCTCGAAGATTACGGATGGTCTCGTCGAACAGGCCGGGCGCCGGCTTACCATCGTCGATATACAAAGAACCACCGAATACTGCCGCGGCGAAACAATTGAAGGCCCCCGATACATGATTCCAGGGCAACCAGTCCAGCATAATGTCGTCCCAGCCGGCCGCCTTGCCGAGGACCTGAAACGCCTGGTGCATGTTCGTGCTCAGCATTCGCTGAGTCTGGATCACAGCCTTCGGCATGCCGGTCGACCCTGATGTCAGCATGTACACAGCATGTGCATCCACGTCAGCAGCCTCGATACGTTCGTCGAGGTCGGCCCTGGGCGAGGTCTTGCGGATGTCGTCGTAATCGAAATCCGCCAACTCCGTTGCCGCCGAGTCGCAGGCGACGACAATGCGTCCGGACGTCTGGATGGCTTGCAGTGCCGCGGCACAAGCGGCCCCTGACTCGGCGAAGATCACCTTGGGCTGAATGAGTTCGACGACGTGCTTCAGTCGCTCGAACGTGCCGGCCATCGAGGCGTAGTTCGGGCTGATCGGGCAGCTCGGTATCCCGGCAGTCAGTGCGCCGAGGCGCATCATGGCATGCGCGATCGAATTACCGGACAGAATGAGGACGGCGTCATCCGCTCCCACCCCCTGATCGAGGAGCCACTGGGCAATCCCGCGGCTATCGCGCTCGGCCTGGGAGAATGTTTGTTTGATCCACTCGCCGCGGCGGCCGTCGGTTTCCAGGCGACGTTGTGCGTAAAGCGTTTTCTCGCCTTGCCGTGCGGCCTGGCGATAAAATTGCCTAACGATGTTCGGATCGAAGCTGGCCAACGGCTCCGCGGCGCGCAGGACGATTGTGCCGTCTTCGCGACGCTTGGTAACTAGGCGAACAGGGGGTAATTCGACGTCGCGGTAAGGGACATCCGTAATATCAGCTTGTGCGTTATTGGGTTGCATCTCGCACCATCCACCCACCAGCGGTTTGCGTTAGCCTTGCGGCAAGATAATTACCGCAGACAGACAGCCGACGCTTACCAACGTAAGTCTTGTTGTGAAAGTTACCAGCAGCCCCGAAACTTGGCAAGGTCGTCAAAATCGTTGATAGGAGAGGTCGTCCCGATCCTTCCTACCCATGATCATTTTCGGATCCTGCGGATCGAACAAGCCTAAGCACCACGACTCTTGGGTATCCATGTCACGATTCCAGTCGAAAGCCAGCTTGCGGTGCAAGATTTTCCAGGCACCGTCGCGGTGCTCGAAGCGGTCGCAAATGCGACCGCCCGTCAGGGTATCCGTGCTCTGCCCAGCATTGTCGAAGCGAGCGAACGTCAGCACATAGGCCTCGGTGTAAGCGGTATCGCCGTCGAGCTCGATATGCACATTACATAGGTAATGGCCCATGATCCCCATCTGTTTGAGCCGGGGTATGGCGCCGTCGATATACTCGTGGGCCGGCCCCGCGTAGGTGCTGCCATGCTCTTCGATCGCATCGTCGTGATAGCAGGACTTCAACAGCACCGCATCCGCACGGTCGACGCCCCGGGCGTAGCGAATCAACACGTCGTGAATCTGCTGCTTCGCAATCAGCTCATCGAGCTTTCGATCTCTTTCATCCATCGACGGCGGTCCTTGTTTGTAATGCCACTAGGCTTCGGGCATCGGCCCCAGCGCGCCTTGCGGTAGGCGGGTAACTATTGACTTGAATACTAACAGTTCTACTATGCAAGTGAAGATGGAAGCTCGTCTGAGACGGTTTGGGGACTGACAATGGCAGCGGCTGGCGCATCACAACCTGGTCTGGATTTCGACGGTCTGCGGCCACCGACGCCCGGGCTAACCGAGACCCATGGGAGCTGGCGGAACACAGTTCGGGCATTCGTCAACGCGGAAATCGCGCCCAATATCGACGCGTGGGATGCTGCCGGCACATTTCCAGATGCAATTTATGAGCGGGCCGTTGCCGCCGGTATCTTTGGCATGGGTTTCCCTGCCTCGCTCGGGGGCGTGATCGAGGACGCGGATCTCTACCATCGAATCATTTTTGCCGAGGAGCTGCATCGCTTGGGCAGCGGGGTCGTGTTCGCCGATCTTGCGACCCATTGGATAGGCTTGCCGCCCGTCATCGGCTTCGGTGCTAGTCAGTTGCATGACGCGGTCGTACGGCCCGTGCTCGCGGGCCAGCAAAGAATCGCCTTTGCCGTTACCGAACCATCCGGAGGTTCCGATGTGTCTCGGCTAATGACCTCGGCGGAACGGCATGGTGACCATTGGTTAGTCAACGGCGAGAAAACCCTGATTTCCGGTGGTCTACGCGCCGACTACGTCCTCACCGCCGTGCGCACCGGCGGTGCCGGGATGGGTGGCATCTCGTTGTTGTTGATCGATGCCGCCAGCCCGGGTCTCACTAGGGCGCCGGTCACCGGGCTTGGGTGGTACAACTCGAGTATCGCGAGCATGAGCCTACGCGATGTATCGGTTCCCGCCGATCGTTTGATTGGCGTGGAGAACAAGGGCTTTTCGGCATTGACCCGGCAGTTCAATATCGAGCGTTTCAGCGGCATAGCGGCGACCTTGGCGATGAGTCGCGTATGTCTCGCCGAAGCTATCCGGTTTGCGGCCCAACGCGAAACTTTCGGCAAGCGTTTGGCGGAGCATCAGGTGATCCGCCACAAACTCGTCGACATGGTCCGCGAAGTCCACGCCGCGTATGGTTATCTCGATCAATGCGTCTGGCGGTTCGAGAACGGCGACGTGCCCATCGCCGACTTGTGCATGTTAAAGGTACACGCGACGACGACACTGGAATCTTGCGCGCGCGAAGCGCTGCATATATTGGGTGGTAGCGCCTACACGGGCAGCCACCGGTTAGAACGTATCTACAGAGAAGCACGGATATTCGCGGTTGGGGGCGGCACCGAGGAGGTGCTACGGGACCTCGCGGCGCGACAATTGGGTCTTTAAACACTTACGTAAGGAGTCTGCAAATGTCAGCGATGATGGATACGGTCCAGGCGGTGATGCAAGCCAATATCGACAAAGACGATGAGCTATTTCTCAGTTATCTGACCGACGATATCGAATATCACTACCACATGAGTTCCCGCCCCTTGCTCGGTAAGGAATGGGTCGCGAAGTTCTTGAAAAAGTACCGCGAGATCACCGCAGATGTGGAGTGGCGTATCGACAACTTCGCCGAGACGGGCAACAAGCTGCTCGTCGAAGGCTACGAGGAGTACCTGGATACCCGAACGAACGAGCGCGTCGCCCATCCCTATATGGGCATTTTTGAATTCCGGGACGGCAAGATATCCCATTGGCGAGATTATTTCGAAATGGATAACAAGGCCGGCTGACGGCACGAACGAACGAGGACATCCGATGAGCCAATCCGAGCAAATACTAGCCTTGGCCGAACGTTTCATTGAAGTACTTAACAATGGCGATGCCGACGGTTTAAGGGCGATTTATTCGGCCGACGCCCGGATTTGGCACAATTTTAGCGAGGAGTTACAGAGCGTCGATGAAAACATCAAGACCATGCTCTGGATTCATCGGATCCTGGATAACCTGGAATACGACATTCAACGGCGCGAAGTATTGCCGGACGGCTTTATGCAGCAGCACATCCTACGTGGCACGTTGGCGTCGGGAGAGAAGTTCGCCATGCCGGCTTGTGCCATATGCAAAGTGGAGAACGGCCGCATCGTGGCGCTGGAAGAATACCTGGACTTCACGCATACGGCGCCGCTCCGCGCCAAGGCTGATGGCAACACCAAGGAAACCTAGGCTATGAAGGTAGCGTTCCCATCGCTCGACGATGTTTGCCAATTGCCGGAGGTGCTCAACCAGTCGATCCCGGTGGAGTGGCAAGACTACAACGGTCACGTTAACGTCATGTACTACATGAAGCTGTATGAGATCGGTGGATGGACCATGATGGAGGAGCTCGGTTTAGACGAGTCCTACTTCTCGGAAAGGCGCTGCGGGTTGTTTGATCTAGAGCACCACATCGCTTACACCTCCGAACTGCACGTGGGTGAAGAGGTCAGTATGTATTACCGACTCCTCGGCTACACCCCAAAGCGCTTTCATGGGCTGACGTTCATCGTCAATCGAACCCGGATGGAACTGGCCAGCACCCTGGAGTTCATCACCACGGGCGCCAACCTCGACACGCGCCGCACCGCGGCGCTCCCCGATGACATTGCGGCCGCCATAGCCGCAAAAACAAACGAGCAGGCGAAGCTCGATTGGGCGCCGCCGGTGTGCGGGGTGATGTCGGCCTAAGCAGCTAAGGCAGGGGGCCTGCGTTCTACCCCATGAATTGACGCTGCAAATCGTCGTTGCCACCGGTTTTCAGATCTTGAATGGATATTAGGTTAGTACGGTAACCACATGATAATAAGATATAAATAAGAACTATTTCCGAAAAACCAACAGCTCTACATTAAGTTGCCAACGCTTCGGAAAGGTCATACTATTCGGCAGTCTATTTATGCAAGTGTTGTCGGGGGATAAGCAACTTGTTGGCTACCGTCTGCGAATGCCGTGCATGTAGCCTGGCGCTCCCCGATTGATTCTGCTCCACGTTTAGAGTTTTCGATCCAGACTATCCCAACCCTGTGGGGGAAAAAATGAAAAATAGAAATGCAATTCCTAGCCATTTGGCGCGTGCATTCGTGATGACTTTCACTGTGGCGGCAGTATCTGTTGGCACAATGACGACCGCCTATGCCCAGCTGGAGGAGGTGGTGGTCACGGCCCAGAAGCGTGAGGTCGGCCTGCAGTCCGCACCCGTAGCGGTAACAGCGTTTACCGGTGAGAATCTGGAACGTAATGGAATTTTCTCGAGTCAGGATCTGGCCCGCTCCACTCCAGGGATTTCTCTGACAGAAGGCAGCGGCTCGCCGGTGGACCTGGAGCTCAACATCCGTGGCATTACCAACACGCGACTCGACTCACCGTCCGGGGAAGCGGCGGTGGGCACGTTTGTCGATGAAGTTTACTTGGGCCGCAATGGAGATATGAATACGGACTGGTTCGATATCGAGCGCATCGAGGTGATCCGCGGACCCCAGGGTGTGCTGCTGGGCAAGAGCGTGGTCGGCGGTGCGTTGAGCATCATTACCCGGAAGCCCGAGTTCGAGAACTCCGGGCAGATCACCATCGCCCAAGGAAACTACGATTCCCAGCTGCTCTCCGGCTATGTGACCGGTGGTCTGAACGAGTCTTGGGCCGGCCGCATATCCATGCAGCGCCGCAGCCATGATGGCTACGGCTACGACGCCCTGCACGACCGGAAGTTGGACGATCTCGATTCCACCGCAGTCAGGGCACAACTGCTTTACCAGCCCTCCGACTCCGAGTTGAGTGCGCGGCTGATCGTGGACTACAGCAAAGATACCAGCAATGGCATCAACGTTGTCGCAATTGCGGACTCGGCCCCTGCTGGGCTGCGGCCCTGGAGTACGCTACGGACGTTCCTTGGTCTGACTGACCCGCGCGTGAGCATTCCGGAGGAAACCGTGATAGCCGGTATGGGTCCGGCGCCTATCCAACAGTACTTGATACGGGAAAGCACCGGCCTGACCCTGAATATTGAGCGGGACTTCGACGGTTTCGTTCTCAACTCCGTTACCAGCTTTCGCGATGTGCGCACGGAGAATTTATACGATCAAACAGGGGGCGGCCCGGACGCGCTGGACCCTGGAGGCTTCGGTGTCACCTTCAACGATTTTCTGGCGTTCAATCCGACGGCGGCGACCTTTCTATTCTCCGAGCCGGTCAACGAGGAAGCGGACATCTCGGCCTTCAGTCAGGAATTTCGTCTGACCTCCACCGGCGACGGCCCCTTCGAGTGGCTGGCCGGCGTGTTTTTCAAGTCTGACGAAATCGATAAGCTGGACCGATTCACGGCGGAAATTCCCAGCGGCGTTCTTGGCCAACTGGGCGGCGAGAGTCACTGGATCAATCAGGGCGAAAATACCAATATTGGCGTGTTCGGTCAGATCGGATACAGCTTTACGGATACTCTGAAGTTGACCGTGGGCGCACGTTGGAGCAGCGACAAGAAAGAAGGCAATGTCCAAGGTATTGCGGTGGACACGGGCGACCGGTTCAATCCCGCTGACCCGGTGCCGGCCGTGCCCTTGCTTGGGCCGTACCAGACGGACTACGGTAATACCTGGAAGAAAACCACACCCCAGGCCACGCTAGAGTTCGCCCCGAACGACGATCTGTTCATTTACGGCACGATTTCCACCGGTTTCAAAGGCGGCTACTTCCAGGACACCGCCCCCAACGCCTTCGCCGCCAGCTTCCCGACCCGACCAGAAGAGGTGACCAACTATGAGGTCGGCGCCAAATTCGATTTCCTAGATGGCCGGGCCCGGCTCAACGGCGCCGCGTTTTTCATGGACTACACCGACCTGCAGGTGGAGCAGACTAATCAGGACTGTCTGTGTAACCTTACGGAGAACGCGGCCGATGCGGAAATCAGCGGCTTCGAGTTAGAATTCACCATCGCGGCGACTGACCAGCTGCTGATCGGTCTTTCGGGCTCTATTCTGGACACCGAGTACGTGAGGTTCATTGAGGCCAGCGGCGTGGATAGTTCCGGCCAAAAATTGCAACGAACGCCGGACAGTCAATATGCGATCAGTCTGGATTACACTGTGAGTGTGGGCCAGTGGGGGGAGGCGCTGAATTTCTTCCTCAACTACGCCTGGCAGGATAAGCTCCCTTGGCAGCCCCAGAACCTGAATTTCGAAGATTCCTATGGCCTGCTGGATGGGCGAATCACTTTTGCGCCGGAAGGCAAGCCCTGGGCCGTGTCCGTCTTCGGCAAGAACATCAGCGACGAACTGTACCGAACCAACATCATCCCCTTCTTCGGCGAGGAAGTGAGCAAGTTCGGAGCGCCGCGTACCTATGGCGCGGAGTTCCGTTACTCGTTTGAATGATCGAAACAGCGAGCACGCGCGATAGGCTACTTGCCTGTCGCGCGTGATGCGCGGGAATGACTTCCTGCTGCCATCATCGTTGTCCCGTTGCCGCTCGAGTTGTGTTCGCGGTCAGCGACCGCGGAACACGGGTTTGCGTTTTTCCATGAACGCCCTGGGACCCTCAACCGCATCCTCCGAGGCAGTCACCTCGCTGGCGAGAGCAGCCTCAGTATTTAGGGCCTCCATTTCGGGCCGGCCGACGCAGTCGCGCACCGAGCGGCGAATAGCGCGTACCGCCAGCGGGCCGTTAGCCACAATTTTCTGGGCGATCGCCATGGCCGTCGGCAGTAGCTCGTCCGGGGCGACCACGTGATTGATGAACCCCAACGCCTGGGCTTGGTCCGCCGTGATGAGATCACCCGTGAGCAGCAGCTCCATGGCCCGGGCATAAGGCATTTGCTGCGGCAGGCGCACGGTTGCCGCCCCCGCCGGAAACAAGCCCCACTTGACCTCCTGGAGGCCCAGTTTCGCGTGGGGCACGGCGACCCGGATGTCCGTGCCCAGGACCAGTTCCATGCCGCCGGCGATGGCATGGCCGTTGATGGCCGCGATCACGGGCTTCACGGTATCGCGGCGGATTAGAAACCAACCCTCGTCGGATGCGAGGATTTCCAGCAGCCGCTCATCCCAGGGACTCTCCGGCTGCCGTGCGCCGGTCACTAACGGTGCCGTCAGACCAAGATCGGCGCCCGAACAAAAGGCCTTATCTCCCGTACCGGTGAGCACGGCGACGCGAATGGAATCGGAATCCCGCACCTGGATCCATGCGTCGTTGAGTCGCACCATGACTTCCGGGCTCATGGCGTTACGCGCCTCCGGCCGATTGATGGTGATCCGCGCAATGTTCTCGTCAACAATGAAATCCACAACGGCCATAGAACGCAACTCCGGTTTTCGCCGTCGTTCAGACCGGCGGGTGAAGGGCGTAATTAATCGGAATCATCCCCGTCCCTGTCGGCTAGGAAAGCAGCGAGGCGCTGCACACGGTACGTCATCGGGCGCTCTGAGCACGCTCGACACTGAGCCGATAGGGTTTGAGACTGAAGTAAACGGCGATCAGCCCCAAGGGTATGGTGACGGCGCTGACAATCGCCATGGAGTAACGCAGCATGTTGGGATCACCAAACCCATAGTCCGTGACCAGCGCTACAAACGTCGGGCCGAAGCCGGAGGCCACCAGGCTACCCACCAGAAAGTACAGCGCCGTCATCTGCCCCCGCAGCGCGTTAGGGGAAATTACCTGCAGGGCCGCCGCCGGCAGGCCCTGGGGAAAGGCGAGCAAAAAGGTTGCGCCGGCTAGCCCGATGACGGCCAGCGTCGCGTTGGGCATTAGCGGTGTCAGCACGGCGAACGGGATGGCGGCAAAACCACCATAAAGAGTTGCGCGCAGGATGGCATCCTGGCGGCCGCGCCGATCCAACCAGTCGGCGACGAAGCCGCCCGTGTAGACGCCGGCGGTGCCGAGTACAAAGGTGATGCCACCGTAGACGAGACCGATCGTGGGAGCGTCCCAGCCGTAAGTTCGAATAAACATTGTCGGCGTCCAAGTCATATAGGCCACGATGGCGATGCCGATTAAAGAATACGCCGTAAAATGCCAGAAGATCGTCCAAGTATTGATGCGCACGAACTTGCGTAGATCCTTGATGGATGCGCCGTGGGCGCTTTCGGTGGTTTGCGCCCGGCCGCGGCGCAGCGGTTCGCGAATGGTGAAAACCAGCAGCAACACCGGCAGACCGAGAATACCGACGTAGAAAAATGTCAATTGCCAGGAATGCACGGTACCGATAACGGGGAGGGCGACGGGGGGTGCGGCGGACACCAATTTAATGATCAGGCCGCCGATCATGAGCGCCAGGCCGACTCCGAAATAAACACCCATGGAATAGACGCTGATGGCTCGGGCCAGTCGCTGCTTGGGAAAATAATCCGAGATCATGGAGAAGGCCGCCGGCGATAAGGTGGCCTCACCGACGCCCACACCCACCCTCGCCAGGAACAGGTGCCAGAAATTCTGTGCGGCGCCGCACAGCGCGGTCATCACGCTCCAGCCGGCGATACCGCCGGCGATGATATTGCGCCGGTGGGATTGGTCGGCCAGGCGGGCCAACGGCAAGCCCATGAGGGTATAAAAGATCGTGAATGCCAGTCCCGCCAGTAGACTGACCTGGGTATCGGAGATATTGAGATCCTGGCGCAGCGGCTCAACCAGCAGACTCAGAATCTGTCGATCGATAAAAGAGTTCGTGTAGGCGAGCATGAGTACCCCAACCACATACCAGGAGTACAGTGGATTTGGCCATGGGGGCTCGGCTGGCCGGGCGCCATGCTCGACCGTGGGGACTTCTTGATCGGTCAAGTAGGTTTCCCGCTCGTGGTTTCTAGCATCATAGAGTGATTCGCTTGCATGGCAAGACTGCTGAGCGTACCGCGCTCAATTCTTGCACCTCAGCCGGGGCGCTGATACTTTCATAATAAGACCAATAACCAGGGTGTTTTTGGATGGATGGCTCCGGCAGCGTTGCATTGGTGACCGGCGGTAGTTGTGGGTGACGTGTCTGATAACACGCCGCATCCATTCTGGTTCCGCAATGAGACACCATCCAGGGACGACTGTGTGCTTCCCTGGATGCTCGAACGCAATGCGGCAAGGGCGCCGGATCGGCAGTGTTTCCGGTTCGCGGACGGCGAGACCTGGACCTGTGCCGAGACCCTGACCCAGACCCGCAAAACCGCGGCGTTGTTGCGGGATCAAGGGGTGGGCGAGGGCGATTTTGTATTGGTGTGGATGCCCAGTAGCCAGGCCATCATCCGCGCCTGGTTCGCGATCAACTATCTTGGCGCGGTGTTCGTGCCCATCAACACCGACTACCGTGGCAAGATTCTGCGCCACGCAATCCTTGAATCCAATGCGCGCCTCATGATCGCGCATCCCCAACTGGTGCCGCGCCTGAGCGACATCGAACCGACCCAGATCGAGCGCGTGCTCGCGCTTGCCAAACCGGAAGCTACCCCCGAATCGTCCTCGGAGGTCGTCGTGACGGACCTAATAGGGGACAGCGACGAAGTCTCTGAGCCCGCAGACGTCAACGCCTGGGATTTGCAAATGGTCATTTTCACGTCGGGGACCACGGGACCCTCGAAAGGCGTGATGTGCCCATACCTCCATCAATACACAGTCGGTCAAGGCTCCTACGGTTACATGAATGACAACGATTGCATCATGGTGGAACTGCCGATGTTTCACGTGGGAGGGGTTTCGCCGGTCATGGGAGGGGTCGCGAACGGGGCGCGAATCGCGCTGTTTCCGGGCTTCAGTACGCAAGAGTTTTGGCAAAGGGTGAAGGCCACCGGCGCGACCACCACATCCGGCCTCATCGGGTCAATGGCGAGCTTCCTGGCTAAGGCACCGCCGGCCCCCGGCGACAAAGACAATACCTTGCGCATGATCACCCTGATGCTCAATCCGCAAGCGATCGAGGTGGCGGAGCGCTATGGGTTCGACTACATCGCCGGTTTCAATATGACCGAGTTATCGGTGCCATTGGTCACGGAGGTGAATTGCAAAGTGGCCGGATCCATTGGGCTGCCTAGGACGGGCTGCGAATGTCGCGTCGTCGACGAACATGATTACGAGTGCCCGCCGAATGTCGTCGGCGAATTGGTCGTGCGCACCGATCAGCCGTGGACCGTCAATATGGGCTATCTCAATCGCCCGGATGCCACCGCCGCGGCGTGGCGTAATGGCTGGTTTCACACCGGCGACTTGGTGCGGCGTGACGAACACGGCTACTACTTCTTTGTCGATCGATTAAAAGACGCCGTGCGCCGCCGCGGCGAGAACGTTTCATCGGTGGAGGTTGAGGCCGAGGTCTTGACTTTTCCAAACGTTGCAGAGGCCGCCGTCGTCGGTGTCGACAGCGAACATGGCGATCAGGAGATTCTCCTAGCCGTTGTCGCTAAACCAAAGACGCGCGTGTCCGAACGCGAGCTCATCGAATACCTCATCCCGAGGATGCCGCACTATATGGTGCCGCGGTATATTCGCGCCATGAGTGCGCTACCGAAGACGGCGACCAACAAGATCACGAAGGTCTCCATTCGCGAGGAGGGCGTCACCGCCGATACCTGGGACCGCGAAGCGGAGAACATTATTTTGAAGAAAACGAAGTTTTCCGACTGATAGACTAGCCCCCGACCCATAGGGCATTAACTATGCAAGCTTTGCTGTGTAAAGAGCTGGGGCCGGCCGAGTCATTGGTTGTCGAATCGATTGCCGACCCGCGACCCGCCGCCGGGGAGGTTTTGGTCGACATCCACGCCGCCGCGCTCAACTTCCCAGACACCTTGGCCATCGCGGGCCAATATCAAATCCGGGCTGAGCTGCCGTTTATTCCCGGGGGTGAAGCTGCCGGCGTGATCAGCGAACTCGGTGAGGGCGTCACGGATTGGGCCCTCGGTGACCGTGTCATTGTCAGCGGGTCCCATGGCGCGTTCGCGGAACGAATATGCAAGCGCGCGGACGAAATTATTGCGCTACCGGAACAGATGGACTTCACAACCGGCACCGGTTTCCTAACCGCCTATGGCACGTCTTATTACGCATTGAAGCAGCGGGCCAAGCTGCAGTCTAGCGAGACGCTGTTGGTGCTAGGCGCCGCGGGTGGTGTGGGCCTGGCGGCGGTCGATCTCGGCGCGGCGCTTGGGGCAACCGTGATTGCCGCGGCGTCGACGGATGAGAAACTAGATCTCGCTTGCCGGGTGGGCGCGCAGCAACGCATCAATTATTCGACGGAGTCACTGAAAGACCGTGCCAAGGAACTGACCGCCGGTAAGGGCGTGGATGTCGTCTACGACCCCGTTGGAGGGGACTTAGCGGAGCAGGCGTTGCGTGCGACCGCGTGGGATGGGCGATTCCTCGTCGTGGGCTTTGCTGCCGGTGAAATTCCGCGCATTCCTTTGAATCTTTGCCTGCTGAAGAGCAACGCGATCATCGGGGTTTTTTTTGGCGCCTGGATACAGCGGGAACCGGCAGCCTATCGTACTAACATCGCCGAACTGTTCGTCCTCCATGCCGAGGGTAAGCTGAGTCCCCGCGTGACGAAAACCTACGCGCTGGCAGACTATGTGGAGGCCTTCGCTACGCTAACCGGACGGCGGGCTCAGGGTAAGATCGTTTTTGAGATTCGCAAATGACAACGGCAACCGAACATGCCATCTGTCGTTTTTGTCACGCGTTTTGCTCCGTGAAGTTAACGCTCGAAGACGGCAAGATCACCAATATCATTGGGGATAAAAACAACCCGGTCTATCACGGCTATAGCTGCATAAAAGGCCGCAACTTTCACGAGTTTCACTATTCGCCGGACAGAATCCTGCGACCGCAGCGACGTAATCCGGATGGGACCTTCGAGGATGCCAGCCTGTCCGCCGTCACCGACGAAATCTCCGCTAAGCTACAGGCGCTTATCAGCGAACACGGGCCTCGCTCCGTGGCCATGTATTCGGGCACTTTCAGTCACTTTTGCGTAGCCGGCGTCATGACCCGTCACGCCTTCATGGATGCGATCGAGTCGCCGATGCGGTTTAGTAATGCGACCATCGATCAGCCCGGCAAGCCCATTGCCATGGCCGCCCACGGGCGCTGGGGCGGGGGGCCACAAGCGTTTGCGGACTCGGATGTCTGTCTGATAGTCGGCGCCAATCCGTTGGTATCGATGTGGGGAGGCATTCCGCCTTTTAATCCGGCACAGCGGCTGCATGTAGCTAAGCAAGCGGGCTTGAAGCTCATTGTTATCGATCCGCGTAGAACGGAAACGGCCCGCAAAGCAGATCTGCATCTGCAGTGTCTCCCGGGGCACGATCCCGCCATTCTCGCCAGCCTCATCAACGTCATCATTGCAGAGCAATTATTCGATGCGAGCTTCGTTGCCGAAGAGACCCACGGGTTTCAAGAATTGGCAGCGGCGGTGCGGCCATTTACATCCGAAAAAGTCGCCGCGATTGCCGGACTGGATGCCGCGTCGATTGTGGCCGCCGCGCGTTTGTTCGGCCGCGGCCGGAAAGGCAACGCAACGGGGGGCACCGGATCGAACATGGCGCCCCATGGGGTATTGATGGAATACCTACTGTTGGCGCTGAACTCGTTATGTGGCCGCTGGGTGCGGGCAGGTGAGGTGGTCCCCAATCGCGGGGTTTTGTTCCGCATGTACTCGGGCATCGCGAGAGCCGAGAAACCCCGGCCCGGGTGGGGCTTCGGCGAAAAACTTCGGGTCCGCGACCTTGCCGACACGGCGGCGGGACTACCGACGGCAGCGCTAGCGGATGAAATACTCACGCCGGGGGAGGGGCAGGTGCGCGCCCTATTCGTCGTTGGAGGTAATCCGCTGGCAAATTGGCCAAATCGGCAAAAATCCCGGCAGGCCCTCGAATCCCTCGACCTGTTGGTCGTGATCGACCCGATGATGTCGGCCACGGCTGCCCTTGCAGACTATGTCATCGGCCCGATGTTCGGTTTCGAGCTGCCGGCGATGTCGTTTGCAAGCGAAGGCATCAGCACCTACGGACTGTCCTTGGGGTTGCAGGAGCCCTTCGCGCAATACCAGCCCAAGCTAATCGACCCGCCGGACAACGCTGAGGTGACGGAAGACTGGCGGTTTTTCTACGAGCTGGCGAACCGGATGGGGCTACAACTCGCTTATCGCGGCATGCCGTACGATCCGGACCATCCGCCGACAACCGATGAACTGATCGGGGAGTTTGTCAAACGCAGCCCGATACCCCTGGACGAGGTGAAAAAATATCCGGCAGGCCGTTTGTTCGAGAGCCAGTCGTCAGTCGCCGAAGCCCGCGAAGCCGACTGGCCCCACCGTCTGAACCTAGCGGACCCCGACATGCTTGCCGAACTCGGCGATATTGCGGCAGGAATTAATGCGCCATCGCCACCAACACAAGCCCACGACTTCTTGCTCGTTAGTCGCCGCCAGCACGAGGTCTACAATTCCGTGGGGCACAACATTCCGGCGTTGAAAAGAAAAC
>JAHEKG010000043.1 GCA_024638475.1 Rhodospirillales bacterium
TCGTAGTGCCCTAGGTTTTGTGCTGATTCTAGCGGTGGTCGGCGGACCCGCGAGGGCCCAGGTTCTCGAGGAAGTCACCGTGACGGCGCAGAAACGCCAACAGGATATCCAAGACGTCGGCATCGCGATCACCGCGTTCACCGGCGATCAGATGAAAGCCTTGGGCGTAGAGCAGAGTTTCGATATCGCAGCCTTCTCCCCCGGCGTTCACATCAGCGGTAACCTCGCCGGACAGAATACGCAGTTTACGATTCGCGGCGTGACCCAAAACGATTTCAACGACGTTGTGGAAGCGCCTAACGCCGTTTACCTGGACGAGGGGTATTTCGCGGTTGCCCAGGCCCAGACCTTCGCCGTCTATGACATCGAACGGGTGGAAATCCTCAAAGGTCCGCAGGGCACACTGTTCGGGCGCAATGCGACGGGCGGGTTGGTGCAGTACGTTAGCAACAAGCCGAACTTCGACGAGGTCGAGGGTTACCTGGATGTCACTCTAGGCATGTTCGATTCTAATGCGGATGCGACCCAAAATCGGGTAGAGGCCGCCTTGGGCGGGCCGCTGTCGGATACGGTCGCGGGCCGGGTTGCCTTCATGGTCAACCAGCATGACGGCTATCTGAATAATCTGTATCCGCTTGGCGCGCCCGCTGGGCTTGCCGGCCCCCCGCCGGGCCCCGGCGCCGGCGCGGACATGGGCGATGACGACACGATCGCCCTGCGTGCGACTTTGGATTTTCAGATCTCCGACAATGCCTTGTTTCGGCTGTCGGCCAACCACGCCAGCAGCGAAATCGCCACGGGGCCTTACCAATCCAAATCCACCATCGCCGTCGTGGACGCGGCTGGCGAGATCATCAACGTCATCGATACGCCGCCGGGCGAGACCCGCTTTAGTATCCAGGGTGCCGGCGATGGCGGTGGCGACATCATCGACGGCGACCAACTGCTGCCGGGTGGCGGCGCGGGTCTGCCGGGCCGGCCGGTACCGGGCGGCGATTTCTTCGGTTATATCGATCCCGACGGAGACGGCCTAGATACCAGCGGCGACTTCGCCTTCGACGACCAGGGCGATACTGAAACCACCGGACTCAACGCACGTCTCGAATGGGAGCTTGCTAACGGTATCCAACTCACCTCGGTGACGGACTGGAAAGACTACGAAAAACTATTGTTCATCGACGTCGATTCGGCACCGGCCAATCAACTCGCTAATTACGCCGGCGTGGATTCGACTAGCTTGACCCAGGAAATCCGCCTCAACGGTGAAACGGACCGTAGCCGTTGGGTGGCCGGTTTTTACTACTTGAATATCGATACCCATTCCGACAACGGCTTGAAAGCGCCGGCGAACAGCATTCTTGCCACTTTCGTCGCGCCGCTGGATATTGGTGTCGTCGCAGACCTACAAACAGACTCCTATAGCCTCTTCGGCCAATACGAGTACGATTTTTCCGACACCCTTACCGGCATTTTCGGGTTGCGGGTCATTCGGGAAGAAAAGGATTTCAGTACGGGTATAGGCTTTTTTCTGTCCAACGATAGTTTTACGGTCAACCAGGGCGCGTTCCTGATCAACCCGGTTGGCGCGGGCTCGCCTTTCATAGAAACCGCCAGCACTTCTGACACGTTGTGGGCCGCGAAAGCCCAGCTCGATTGGCACGTCAGTGATGACCTGCTCGTCTATGGTGGCATCAACCGCGGCGTCAAAGCCGGCAGCTTCAACGCACCGTTGCTGGGCGCATTCTTGGGCTCCGGTGGCGCGGCGAGCTTGCCCTATGGCGAAGAGATTCTGACCGCCTACGAAGGCGGCTTTAAAGCGACGTTAGGTGGCGGTAATACCCGGCTCAACGGCTCGGTGTTTTACTACGACTATAAGGATTATCAGGCATTCTTGTTTGTCGGTGTCGGCGGCGTCGTCATCAATGCGGATGCCGATAATTTTGGCGTCGAGCTTGAATTGCAGACCTCTCCCGGCGAGGGTTGGGACATCTTGCTTGGGCTGAGTTACTTCGATGCCACGGTCAAAGACATTCTATTGCGCAATGGTTCGCCACTACCGCCGCGGGACGTCGACCCCACCTATGCTCCGGAGTTGCAATTGACGGCATTGGTGCGCTACGAGTGGCCCGCACTGGGGGGCATGATGAATGTGCGCGGCGACGTCAGCTACTCCGACGAGTTCTTCTACAACCTGCGCAACTTCGATGCCGACAAGTTCGACAGCTACACCATGGTCAACGCGGGCATCGGCTGGACCAACGAAGCTGAGAACTGGCAAGTGGGTTTCAAGATCAATAACCTCACCGATGAACGGGCCGGCATCCAAGGTTTCGATTTGGCGACCCTGTGTGGTTGCAACGAGGTTTCCTACCGCGCCCCCCGTTGGTACGGCGTAAATCTGAAGTACTCGTTCTAACAGGGGGTCGGCTATGGGGCATCGTCAATCACCCATCGTCAACGACAATAAGCTGAAGCTGGGATTTTTCTCGCCGAACTGTTCCAGCGGGATGTCCGTGACTAAGGCGCCTGAGCGCTGGGTGAATTCCTGGGAGAACAACATCAAACTCGCCCAGCTCGGCGACGAGGCGGGCATCGAGTTCGTGTTACCGATTGCGCGTTGGATCGGCTACGGCGGTGAAACGGATTTCCACGGTAGTGTGCTGGAGACGGTCACCTGGGCGACGGGGCTTTTAGCGCACACTCAACACATCAATGTGTTCGCCACGGTCCATACCGCCTTTATTCATCCCGTCGTCGCCGCGAAACAGCTCGCTACAGCCGACCAGCTCAGCGGCGGCCGGCTCGGCTTGAACGTCGTCGCCGGCTGGAACAAACCGGAGTACGACGCCTTTGGCATCGACTTGCCGGAGGCGCACACGGACCGTTATGCGCTCGCGCAGGAATGGTTCGAAGTCGTGCAGCGGATTTGGAACCACGACGGGCCCTTCGATTGGGAGGGCAAGTTCTTCAACCTCAAAGGGGTGTATGGTTATCCGCGGCCATTCGATGGGTCCCCACCCATTATGAACGCCGCCGGCTCCCAGGAAGGCAGACAATTTGCGACACGTAACGCGGATTTCCTGTTCTGCATTTCCGTCGATTTGGAACAATCGAAAGCGGAAGTGGATGCGATTAAGGAGCAGGCCGCGGCCAATGGCCGCAACACCGGAGTGTTTACCCTTACCCATGTCGTGTGCCGCCCGACCAAGAAGGAAGCGGAAGAGTACTTGCAGTATTACGCCGACGAGATGGCGGATTGGGACGCCGTGGATAACCTGATGCGCTTGCAGGGCATGCACGCCCAATCCTTTCCCGCGGACGCATTGCAAATGTTGCGCGGTCGCTTTGCCGCCGGCCACGGCACGTACCCGCTCGTGGGTGACCCCGATCACATCGCTCAGGAATTGGCGAAGGTGCCCGCAGCGGGTTTTGCGGGCTGCACCCTCTCGTTCGTGGACTATGCCAAGGAATTCCCTTACTTCCGCGATGAGGTATTACCCCGGCTGGAAAAAATGGGGCTTAGAAATCCGGCCAACAGACCCGGCTAGCCATGCTGCAGAATCGCCGCCGTTTCATTCGTGACAGCAGCCTCGGCGTCCTGACCTTCTATTTGGCGGGCTGCGAGGTGGAAATGACCGCTGAGCAGGCCCACCGCGCGGGCGTGACCCGACAAGTGTTTAATGAGGCCGAGGCCGAGGCGCTCGGCGCGCTCGCTGAGGTGTTGCTGCCCGGGAGCATCGACTTAGGCCTGGTCGAGTATGTCGATCAACAGCTGGGCGCGCCGCTCGACCAGCAAATGCTCATGATCAAATATCTCGGCGTCAATCCGCCCTTCGCCCCTTTCTATCAAGGCGGTCTAGCCGCGCTGGACCAAGCCGCAACCGCGGCGCACGGCGACCGGTTCGCGCAACTCGATTCCGCGCAACAGACCGCGCTCGTCGCGGCCGTCGCGCAGGGCCAAGTCGAGAATTGGTCCGGCCCGCCGGCGCCGTTCTTTTATTTCGTCCTGCGCAACGATGCAGTTGACGTCACCTACGGCACCAAGGCGGGCATCGAGGGACTCGGTATCCCATACATGGCCCACATCGAGCCGCCGAGTCCTTGGGGCCAATAAGATGGCGAAAGAGAAGGTCGATGTCGTCATCGTCGGTTCCGGCGCGGCCGGCAGCAACATCGCGGCGCGCTTGGCCGCGGGGGGCAAGGCGGTCAAGATCCTCGAGGCGGGTCCCGACCGCACTAATGATCACCTCGTCAGTTCGGGCCTATGGGCGCGCCGGCTGAAGTGGTCCGGGGCGCCGGTCCTGGAAGAGGGCGCCAACCCGGTGGGCCATGTTTTCAACGCCGGGCAGGGCACGGGCGGCAGCGCCATGCACCATTACGCCGTGTGGCCGCGGTTTCATCCACAAGATTTTCGCTGTCGCAGCGAGCACGACCGGGGACTGGATTGGCCCATTAGCTATGAGGATCTGGCGCCGTTCTACGACCTGGTGCAAACCGAGTCCGGCATTGCCGGTGATGCCGAGCGGGAAGTTTGGCGGCCCCCAGGGGAGCCGTACCCGCTGCCGCCGGTCCCGTTGTTCCCCCAGGGCCAAATACTCGAGCGAGGCTTCGACGCGCGCGGCATGAAGACGGCGCCGTTACCCCTCGCCGTCACCAGCGTGGCCTACCAGGGGCGCGACCCGTGTATCTGGGATGGTTGGTGCGATTCCGGCTGCCCCATCGGTGCCCTGGCCAATCCGGTCACCGTCGATTTGCCGAAGGCGTTTGCCGCCGGCGCAGTGTTGGAAACGGACGCGACCGTCACCCGGATCTTGACCGACGCAGTCGGGGAACGGGCGACCGGCGTCGAGGTGGTCAACTCGGCCGGCGAACGCCGCGAAGTGCTTGCGGACATCGTGGTGTTGGCGGCGTTCTCGATCCAGAACCCGCGGTTGTTATTGGCTTCGGCGACCGCGCAACACCCGCGCGGCCTGGCCAACTCCAGCGGCCGCGTCGGGCAGTACATCATGACCCATTCGGCGGGACTCATTTATGGTTTGTTCAAGGAACCAACGCAATCTTTCATGGGCGCATTCGGTGGCCAGCTCGTCAACCAGGACGGCTACGAAAAAACCACCCATAGCGACAGTGGCGCGTTCGGTAGCTATCAATGGATGATTGCGCAGGCCGTAAAACCCAACGATCTGCTCGGCATCGGCCCGACCCGCGCGGATTTGTTTGGCAACGACTTACATAGTTTCATGAAACGCGCCGCGCGAGGTTTTGCCACCATGACCGCGGTCGTAGAAGACCTGCCGGTGGCGGATAACAAAGTGGTGCTGAGCGACGATCAGCGCGATGCGAACGGAGTGCCGCTGGCGCGCGTTACGCACACGACCGATCCGCAATCGAAATCTCTGTGGGACGCCACCCTGGTCGAGGGCCAGGCCATTTTCAAGGCTGCGGGCGCCGACGAAGTCTGGACCGGGCCCCAGGGCGCCATGCACATCATGGGCGGGACGATCATGGGCGCGGACCCAGCGACGTCCGTGACGAACAGTTACGGTCAATGTCACGACCTACCGAACCTGGTCATCGCCGGCCCCGGTCTGTTTCCCACCAGCGCCGGCGTCAACCCCACTTACACGGTACACGCGCTGGCCGCGCGCAGCGCAGATCATCTGTTGGACAATTGGGGCAGCGCGGTCGTCTAATCTTTCGCGGATTGTTTGTTGATTCGCTCGATGAGTCTGAAGGCGTTGCCGGGTCGCGAAAACGGGCAGCGCGCGATGCAGATACCGCAACCGAAGGTGTCGCCGAAGTAGGGAATGCACTTGTCGAAGTCCACATACCACTTGCTGACACCGCGCACCATTTGTTTGTTATCGAAAATGGCGTCCGGCGGGCAGGCGCGGACACAGGCCTCGCAGCGAGTACAGTAGTCGTCGGCGCCGAATTCGTCGCGCTCGTCCGCAAGTAACGGCAAATCCGTCGTCACGGCCGACAAGCGAAAGCTCGAACCGTATTCGCGATTGATCATGGAGCCGTGCTTGCCGAGCTCTCCCAGCCCCGCGTCGATTGCCGCCGGGATCATATTGAGGGCAGACGCGTAGGGGCCCTGGTAGGCCTTGGCGTAGTAGCCTTGACTCAGGATGTAGTTGGTCAGTTTACGGCACACCCGCGCCGCGCGATTGTATTCCTTGGCGACGACAACCGCTCCGGTCGGGTTATCGAAGGTTGCGGGAACTTGCGCGAGCTCGTCATAGGCCATGGCAACGCCGACCAGGATCACCCAGGGTTCCTTTATCTCGTAACCCTCGTAGACGTAGTCGGGGCTCATCTTCGCGATGCCCACCAGGTCGCCCTCGTGACTCAGCGCAAAGGACTTGACGTCCTTCGCCCAAATCGCCGCGGGTTTGTCCACCCGCTGCCTTGCCTGGTTGATCGGTTTCGGCCCACGGCCGCCGGGCGGGTTCCGGGAGAAATGGTTGCTGAGTTCGGGAACGCGCTGGAGATGCTCGGTGACCGCAGTCTGCAGCGCGCCGTGGGTTTGTTTGCCGGCCGGGTGCCAAAAGAAAGGCGAGGCCTGGCGCGGCTGCGTGGAGCCTAGCCCATTGACGGCATTGCCGGAGATTTCCGGAAACAGGTCCGTGAATGCCGGGTTGGCAACGTAGGCCGGGTTACGTGCCATCGTGGCGCTTACCTTTGCGGCACACCGATCGCCACCGGCCTCACCGGCGAACCGGAGCCGCCGACCGAGCGCAGTGGCAGGACAATGGTGCAGGACGTCCATACTTTGTCCGCCGCGAGTTCCGACAGGTAGGCGTTTTGAATGTTGTGGATGCCGGACTGGGTGAGGTTCTCATGATGAATGGCGAAGGGCAGGCCGGGCGGTGTGCCTTCCGCGGGGCCCGCTTTGCCCATCAGCTGACCGTCGTTGACCGGGTCGGTAAAGGGATTATCCAGCGCCACCAACACCACGTTTTGTGCCGCCAGGTACTTGGCCGCGTCGTGGCCCAGTCCGGGCCCCATGGTGTAGTAATTCTCCTGGTTCCAGTTGTCGCTCCAGCCGGTGTAGATGTACACCACATCCCCCGGCAGGATGCCGCGCCAGCTCAAGCCCTGTGCCTCGAGCATGGCGTCGATGTCCGCCTTGGTGACGACCTGGCCCGGCGCGAGCGCGGCACCGCCGCCGAGGTGCGCTCGGGCGTCCAGCAGGATGGCCGAGGTGACGATCGGCGCGGCTTGTTCCATTCCGAGTTTTAGGAGGGGCGAGTCCGGGGTGGGTTTCACGTCCTGCTGCGTGTAGCCGCTGTAGTAGGTGGCATCGTCCGCGGGAAAGTCGCCTTCTCCTTCCCACACCTCGGTTAGTACGGCGAAGTGACCCAGTGCGTCCATTTGGGTGCCCTGGGCGCCGGGCTCGCCGCCGGTTAGCTCTTCCCCGTTGAAGGCATGGCGTGAAAATGGCACGCCGACCGTGGGCCGGTAGACGTACTTCAATTGGGCGCCGAAGGGGGATTGCGGCATGGTGCTCGAGCGTTCGTGAGACAGTTCGTAGATCTTCGCGCCTGGCTGGCTGAGGTGGTAACCACAGCGCATCCAGGTTCCGGGCCCTTGGGTATTGCCCATCCCCACCTGGTCTCCCGCGGGCCAGGGTGCCGTTGGAACGATTGCCTTCGAGGCATTGACGACGCTGACCTCGGGCGCAACCGTCGCCGGTTGTGGTTGGCTGGCTTGCTCGCATCCTCCCAGGATGATTAGGGTCGCGGCGCAACTGAAGCTGAACATCCAGCGGTTGTTGTGGCGGTTATTGTTATGCAACATGGTTTCCCCCTGTATCGATTAATCGTCACGGCCGGATTTTATCCGCCAGCTATAGTAGAACATCACCAGCACAATAACGGCCGGCAGGAGCAGGAACAAAACGAAACTGGATAAGGGTAGTCCGAGCATTAGCGGCTCTCCGGAAAGTATTTCGCCAACGCGCTCGTCTGCACCGGGCCGGTAAACAGGGTGACGGCAGCCATCAACCCGCCGGCCACGATCAACCCGGGGATGCCCGGGTGCAGCGATTGGGCCCAGGCCTGGCCGGCCAGCGTGCCGACGATCCAGACGACCGTCACGGTGACACCGCCTACCGACGACGCGAGGGCTGCGGTGGTGCCGACGCGTTTCGTGGTTAGGCCCACCAACAACGGGAAGAAGAATGCCGCGCCGACGATGGCGATGGCAAAGGACACGATCCTCAAAATAAGCGCGAGGTCGGGAATCGCACAGACAAACGCGATCACCCCGACGGCCACGATCGTGTAACGCGATACCTTCAAGTAATAGCGCTCGTCTTTGACGATGCCTTTGGGCTCATGAAAACACTTGCGCAACAGGTCATGGGCGACCGCGGAACCGGACATGAGCAACAGGGAATCCGTCGTCGACATGGCCGCACTGGCGATGCCCGTCAAGGCGATCGCCGCCAGCGTCGGCGTTAGAATCATGGCGACCATGACCGGAAAGGCCTGATCCGGCGATGCGATCTGGTCCCAGACCATGATGCGCGCGGCGGCGCCCAGATAGAAGTTACCGTACAGCAGGAAGATCATCACCAACAAGATCGTCCACGGTAAGGAATAGCGCGCAATCTTGTCGTCGCGGGCGGCAAACATCTTGGTGACTAACTCGAGCCGCGTGCAATAGGCCACAAACCACACCAGATACCAGGACACCACGTACCAGCCGCCCCATTGGACCCCCTTAATCGTCGTCCAGCCCGGCGCCATGGCCTCGACCTGCTCGAGCACCGCGAACCAGCCGCCCACTTCCTGATAGACGTAGGGCGCCAGAATTGCCAGGCCGACCCACATGAAGAGGAATTGTGCGATGTTCGTCCAGACCACCGCGAGCAGCCCCCCCAAGGCCACATAGGCGACGAAAATCACGGTACCGATGACGAGACCCCAGAAGAAGGGCACCTCGAGGAGGGTTTCGAGGATGAAGGCCATGCCGCGGATTTGTGCGATCAAGTAGATGATGCTGGAGGCGGCCACGACCAAGGCACTCCAACCACGCAACAGATTGCTGTCGAAGCGATCCCCCATGTAGTCCGGGATCGTGAATCCGCCGGAGCGACGGAGTTTCTTGGCGAAGAAGAAGAAGATCACCGCGAAGCCGGCGGCGAAGGAAATGTAGGGAAGAATGGCCACGCCGCCGAACCGGCCGGTGAATGCCACGCCGCTGAGGATCGAGCCGCCATGCATGACCGCGGCCATGTTGGCCATGATCATCACCGGCACCCCGAAGCGCCGTCCGGCTACCCAAAAATCTTCCGAGGTTCGCTGGTAACGCGCGGCCCAAATTCCGATGGCGACAACGACCAATAGGTAAAGGCCGAAGATGGTCAGGCCAAGATTCCCCGCATTGGTCAAGGGTGGACCCCGAATTATTATTTGAAGGTTAAAGGGTTAAGATACCTGAACGCCAAGCGTATTGGTACTTGCGATGAAACCCAAGCACGACTACACACCGAGTGCCGAATTGATGCGGCATTTCCCGGAGGTGTCGGGCAATGCCGTTAACGGCCTGGGCGAGACGCAGCGCCGCTCGCCGTCGCCTTTTTTTTGGCATCCGCCGGACCGGCACCCCTTCGGCGCGCTGCAGCAATTTATCGTCAATGATTTGCGTCCCGCGGCGGGAGAGGACCACTCCTTCCGAAACCCCGCTGTCGATCGCGGCCCCGCGTTAGTTGAGGTCGACGAGGAGGTGACCGAGGCTAGCGCCGCCGAATGGACCGAGCGTGTGAAGGCTTTCGCGCTGGCGCACGAGGCGGACTTGGCCGGGATTACGGTCATGCGCCCGGAATACGTGTTCGAGGGCTACCGAATCGATGAGCCCAGGGTCATCGTCCTCGGCGTGCAGCACAACTACGAAGTGCTGGCCAAAGCACCGCCCAGCGCGGAAGATTTATCCGCGTACCACGAGTTGCACCAGCAATATAATCGCGGCGCCCGCGCCGCGCATGAGTTGACTAATTTCATCCGCGGTCACGGCTATCAGGCGCAGGCGTTTCCCGGGCCAATGGCCGATGCGTTAGTCATGATTCCCGCGGCAATACAGGCGGGCCTGGGTGAGTTGGGCAAGCACGGCTCCATGATCAACCGTCAATTCGGTTCGGCGTTCCGGTTGTCCGCCGTGACCACCGACATGCCCCTGTTGAGCGACGCGCCAGACGTGTTCGGCGCCGATGACTTTTGCGTGGGCTGTCAGGTGTGCCGCAATGCCTGCCCGCCGGATGCCATTCTCGACGTCAAGCAGTCGGTTCGGGGTGAGGAGAAATGGTATGTGGATTTCGACAAGTGCATTCCGTTCTTTGGCGAGAACTATGCCTGCGGGATTTGTATCGCGGTATGTCCCTGGAGCCGGCCGGGGGTGGCGGACAATCTGATCGGCAAGATGGCGCGGCGTAGGGCGCGCGGAAAGTAGGCCACGGCGGTTGTCGCTGACCGGCAGCGGCGGCTGGATTTGCCCGGGGCTCCGCCGTCCGCCAATCGGTCGTCGCCGCCGCGGACGCTGCAGCCGCGCCCGGCAAGTGAAACCATAGGACCATGTTCATTAACTTCTGGTACGCGGCCGGTTGGGCCAAGGATGTGGGGCAGGAGCCGGTCAAGGTTCGCATGCTGAGCCACGATTTCGTTTTGTTTCGGGATACGGAAGGCGTGGTCCACTGCCTCAGCAATACCTGTGTCCACCGGGGCGGTTCATTAGCGCAGGGCAAGGTGCTTAACAATTGCATTCAGTGTCCCTATCACGGCTGGCAGTTCGACACCGGCGGCGTGTGCCGCAAGGTGCCGTCGCTGGGCGCGGGCGCCAAGCCGCCTCCGCGCGCCCAGGTGGATGCCTATCCCACCCAGGAACGCTATGGGCTCGTCTTCGTATTCCTGGGCGATCTGCCCGAGGCGGAGCGTCCGCCCATCATGCCCATCGACGAGTGGGAGCAAGACGGTTGGCGTTCCACGGAGCTGGATTACGAGTGGCGCGCCAACTACGAGCGTTCCATCGAAAACGGCCTCGATCCGGCCCACAATGAATTTGTTCACCCGAGCCATGGCTTCTCCGGCGCCAACGAAGACTACAAAGTCCCGGACTTCGAACCGAAGGAACACGACTGGGGCTTCAGTTTCATGATGAAGTTCCGCTCCTCCGCCGGCAAGACGAAAGAGTCCATGAAGAAGGAACGCGGCGAAGGCACGACGGAAGCGGGCACCGGGCACATGGGTCCGTCCCAGATGTGGACGCATATCCATTTCACGCCCACCAACTGGATGCATCAATATATTTACGAAACGCCCGTCAGCGAAACCCATACCAAGATTTATTTGATCAATCTTCGCAATGGCATGCTCGACCCGGACATGGATGAGCGAATCTCCAAAGGGAATTTGATGATCGCGGAACAGGACCGCGTCGTAATCGAGGCGTTGGAACCCCCGATTACCCCCACGAGCCTCGCGCGCGAGACTTTGGTGCCGGCCGATAAGGTTATCGTGCGTTATCGGGAGCGCCTCATCGAATGGCAACAGCGCGGTTGGCGCATTGATGTCGACGCGCTCAACGCCAAGGGCGACGACATCGTGTACGCTATTCCGTCACCCGCACGGCACGAGCATCGGCGCTGGGCGTTGCACCCAGTACCGCTGCTTGCTTCCTAGGCAGTAAGCACCCAGCAAGGAAACCGCAGCCGGTAACTTGAGTTTGCCGGCGACTGACCATGGCCATTATTTTTCTCATTATTATGATGTCGGCCATAGGCTTCGGGCTGGTCTTGCCGGCATTTCTGTTCGCCGCCGAAAACCTGGGTGGCGGGCCGGAGATCGCCACCATGATCGTGGCTACGTATTCCGTCGGCCAAATGATTTCCACGCCGATTTGGGGACGTCTCAGCGACCGCTACGGACGCAAGCCCGTGCTCGTCATCAGTCTTGTCGGCGCGATGCTCAGCTACATCGGCCTCGCGTTGGCCACCAACCTATGGATGTTGGGACTCGCGCGGGCGCTGGGCGGGCTGATGGCGGGTAACTTTTCGACGGCCATGGCCTACGTCAGCGATGTCACCCCGGAGCACCAACGCGCCAAGGGCATGGGTATCGTCGGCGCGGCGTTTAGCCTCGGTTTCATCTTTGGTCCGGCGATTGGCGGACTGTTGTCGGGTCCCGATGCGGCAACGGCGAGCTTATATTGGCCCGGCATGGCCGCCGCGACCATGGCGGGCATCACCCTGGTTGCCACCCTAGTGTTCCTGAAAGAAAGCCTGACCCCCGAACAACGCCAGCGGGCTGCGGATCAGCCGCATCAATCGGTGTGGCAGGCGACGCTACGCGTGTTCGATCGGCCGGTTATTTTTCGCATGATCTTGGTGGGCCTGGCATTCGTCTTCGTCACCGGCATGTTCGAAACTATTTTTCCGTTATGGGCGAACGAGAAACTCACCTGGGGCCCGCAGGAGGTCGGCTGGTTGTTCGCCTACCTTGGGACCATTGTCGCGGTCGTTCAAGGCGGCCTCATCGGTCCGCTAACGCGCTGGTTCGGCGAGGGGCCGCTCGTGCCGACGGCGACGGTGCTATACGCCGTTGGGCTGGTGATTATGGCCGCGGCGCCTAGTTCCGGCTGGGTGCTTTTCGGTATTACCTTTACGGCCGTAGCAAGCTCGTTATTCAACCCGGCCATGTCCAGCCTCGTTTCGCAACAAGCGGGAGCCGAAGAGCGCGGTCTAGTGCTCGGTGTGTTTCAATCGGCGACCTGGCTCGGACGCAGCCTGGGGCCCGTCGCCTCGGGGGTGTTGTTCGGTCAGTTCGGCCGCGAGGCGCCGCTGTTGGTCGGTGCGGTGTTGATGCTGCCTTGCCTGTGGGTGGTGTTGAGTTTTCTAAAACGCATGCACCGACACAATGCCGAGGCGGCGGCCGGCTGACGCTAGTTGCCCAGGCGGCAGAGCAGCACGTGGGGTTCCGTAATCGACCCCAGCAGCAGCCAGCCGGCGTAAGTCGCGCCGACGCTGCCCGCCGACAGTTGCTCCCCCGTGTCGAGAAATTGCTGCACGGGCTCGAACGTCTCGGTGTCGAGCCGAAACACCTGGCTGGGAGCGGGGTTTTCGGCATCGACGAAATGCCGAATCAGCGCGAGGGTATTGGCGTGGGCGGCGACCCAGAGACTGCCGTCTTCGGCAATATCGATGTTGTCGGGGGCGCTGGGCAATTCGATAATGCGTCGGGGCGGCCCGGACAGATCGTTTAGCGCAAACACGCTGAGCCGCTTACCCCCGGTTTCGGCGATGTAAAGGTGTTCCGCGTCCGCGTTGATGCCCGCGGGCGTGGCTAAGTCGCTGCGCACGACGCTGCTGCTGCCGTTGTCATACATCACCAGGCGTGACAGGCGCCGTGCGAACAGCATTTCGGTGGCGCGCTGGAAACCCGTGCTCGCCCCCGTATCGTTCACGACCAAGAAAAGGCCCTCGCCGATCGCGACCAAATCATTGGGCGAGCTGAAGAGCCGATCTTCGATGGACCGCGTATGCGTAAAGCTCGTTGCTCCCGCGGCCTGGACAAATTGCTCGACCCGATGTCGTTCCTCGGACACGTGGCTGATCACGTACAGATGGGTACTGCCGTCATCGGCGTGCAACAAACTGAGACCGTGTGGCCTGAAGTTATCGGGCGCGTCGGCGAGTGCGGGTGCGGGCACCGGGTCGGCGCTATTGAGGTCCAAGCGCATGATCGTGCCGAGCACGGATTTCCCGGCCACCACTGCACGCCGATCATAGGCGGACAGATAGGCAATGCCGGTACGGTGGTCGATCTGGATGTCTTCTGCGCTGCCCGGTGTCGCGATGGGGCGGCAGCTACCCGCGAATTCGGCGGTGAGGGTCTTGAACGCGCCGCCCCGGTAGAGAAAGGCGCTTGTGCCGAGGGCGAGGACGACGACGCCGCCGAGCAGCAGAAGTAGAAGTCGTTTGATAATGGCCGCCATCGTCACCGTCCGTTGCGTACCGGCGTCACCATAGGGCCTGCGCTTAGCCGCCGGCCGGCTCCCGTGGTCGCCTGACCGACAGTTGGGCGCGGGCCTATGTCCCTCCCTCGCTCGCGCAGGGCGCACCCTACTATTGACCCGTCCCCGAACGACAAGGCTCCCAATGATTTTCGTAGCTCGGTCCGCCTTAACCTGTTTATTCCTCGCCGCCCAGGTTGCCGGTGCGGCGGACGACGCCGTCCGGTTCATCGACCGGGCCGAAGCCCTGGGCGTGGCCGACAAGGGCGTCAACAGTACCGGCCCGGCGTTCGCGGACTATGACAACGACGGTGACCTGGACATCTACGTCTCGACAGAGGCGCATTTGCCGGGGCACGACAATCGCCTGTGGGAAAACGACGGCAAAGGCCGCTTTAAGAATGTGGCCCCCGACCGCGGTGTCGATAACGCGGGCAGCTATGGACGCGGCGCGAGTTGGGGTGATTACGACAACGACGGGGATGTCGATCTCGCCGTTTCGAACATGCCGCCGGGCACGACTCGCGGGCGCAGCCACGTGCCGACGACGCTGTATCGCAACATGCTGAAGGAGACGGGGAAACCGGAATTCGAGGACGTCACGCGCTTGGCGGGCGTCATGCGCAAGGGCAACGAGGCCGACGCGCGTATCGGTGGGCTGTCCGATACGGGCGCAGGCGTGGCTTGGGCCGACTACGACAACGATGGCTATCTGGATTTGCTGTGGAAGTCCGCAGACTACGACATCGACGTGGCCCTGTTTCGCAACAACGGTGACGGCACCTTCGCCGACGCCACGACAGAGGCCGGCGTCAGCATCATCGACACGGTACTGGAAGCCAATAGCCAGGGTGCACCCAACTGGACGGACGTGGATCAGGATGGCCGGATCGATTTACTGATTACCAACGAGGGTGATGCCAACGTGTTGTTCCGCAACAATGGCGACGGCACGTTCAAAGACATTACGCGCAGCCGCGAGCCGCCGACGGGGATTGCGTTCATCAATCCGGGTAACGCCAACGGCGCCTGCGTGGGCGACATCGACAACGACGGCGACATGGACGTGTACTTGCCCCACGCGGATCAGGCCAACAGGATGCTGGTGAGCCGCCTCGCCGACGATGGCGCACTGAGCTACCAGGACATCACGCTGACGGCGGGGACCGGCGATCCGGGTGGTGCACGTGGCTGCACCATGGCCGATTTCGACAACGATGGACTGCTCGATATCTACGTCAACAACGGTGGCCTATCCAACGTTCTGATCAACGATGTGATTGCGCAAATGCCGCTGTTCGTGCAGTTCTATATCGCTTGGAAACCGGCCTACAACAAGCTCTATCTCAATAACGGCGATCGGACGTTCCGCGACGCGACCGAAGGCTCGGGCGCGGAGGGCTTCGGAATCGGCAGCGGGGTCGGCGCGGCCGATGTTAATGGCGATGGTTTCGCGGATCTGTTCGTGACCAATCGCACCTACTATAGTAACGCCGAGTTGGTGAACATCCCCCAGCAAAGCCAGCTACTCATCAACGCGGGGGGCGACAACAACTGGATCAAGGTGGGTTTAGAAAGCCGTAAAGGCAACCGCAACGCTTACGGGGCGCGAGTCGAAGTCACGTCCGGCGACCTGGTGCAGGTCCGCGAGCACACCAGCGCCCACGGCTACAACTCGACCAATGATCCGATCCTCACGTTCGGGCTGGGCCGGCGCGACTCGGTCGACCAAATCCGAGTGATCTGGCCGGACGGTGAGGTGCAAACACTAGCCGGGCCCGCGACCGCGCGGCTGCATCGGTTAGTTCAAGAATAGGTAGGGCGAAGCCTGACCCTCTGATTTCAATCAAGAGAAACCGGTCCACTAGCCCCCTCAGGCGATACTGGCGGCTGTACGGAATCCTTTTATCATCGACGTGTTGAGCAAGTGCTCTCGGCTGCGTGCGGGATCGGCGGCGGTCGCTCGCATATCGGCCATGCGCTGCTCGCGAATCGCCGGGGACTTCTCCTCCAGCATTTGCTTGTTCTGAATGGTCATGGTCTGTAAGAAGTCTTCCGCAACCTGGCGGCGCTGGCGGTCGTATCGGTCGAGCAGCGCCAAGGGCGCGCCATGATGCCAATACCCCTCAACGGGATACGGATGGGGATAACTTCGGCAATTACTGTGATCCCGATTTTGACAATAATGGTGTTGTCACCATCGGCGATGCGTGCGCAGATGATGGTTTTATTACAGAAGCTTGCATGAGCAGTGGCACTGATGCCGCCACGATGAGTCTGGCTTTCTTCGCAACACCCGCTACCCCAAGCTGGAACCCTGACACAGACCTAGATGGTAACGGTATAGTCAATTTTGGGGACCTGGCTATTTTGAAGCCTT
>JAHEKG010000303.1 GCA_024638475.1 Rhodospirillales bacterium
AGAGGGAATACACGTGGATGATTCGCTCACCGGCCGCGGACCTGGCTGAAACGATACGGGCGGCAACCTTGTCACTCAAATCGCTGGCGAATAGGGCCGCATTCATGGCCGCGAGGGTATGACCCTCTCGTTCGAGAATGTCCCAGAGGCGCTCCTTGAGATTAGCGACGTCCGGCGCACGCGCGCGTTGCTCCTGCTGCTCGGTTCCATCTTCCAGGCGACGCACGACCGATTGCGCCGCGGGCCTGGCGGCTGTGGCCAACACATTCGCGGGCTCGATCAGCCCTTGGCAACGTTGCCGCAGGCGTGTCAACAGTTGCGACTGTTCCGCGGAGCTGTACCGGTCTGTCTTATTCAACACCAGTAGCACCGGACTGCCGTTGCCGACTGCGGCCCGCAAGGCCTGCTCCTCGGCAGCCGTCAAGTCACCGTCCACGACGAACAGCAACAAGTCCACCCGGGCCGCCGCCTCGCGTGCCAGCGCTTCTCGAACCTCGCCGGCCACTTCGTCGAGCCCGGGGGTATCGATCAGAAAAACGCCATGGGCTTCGCGGCTGGCGAACTGATCTTGCCAGTTCGCTAGAGCCAGCTGTTTGGTTTCGCCATGCAGCGCACTGACCGTAAATTCATCTCGGCCAAGCAGCGCGTTCAATAAAGATGACTTGCCAACACTTACCCGGCCAAGGACCCCGACATGAATCTGTTCCTGCTCGAGCTTGTCGAGCATCATTTTCACCTGCGCATAGTCCTCGGCCAGCGCGTGCCTGATCGCCGCTGGAACAGCGGAATCCGCCAGCAGCGCTTGCAGGCTCTCGCGGGCGAATACGAGTGGGTCGTCAAGCGTCTCGGTTGGTTTGCTCACCGCTGTTTGGCCTGTGGGCCAGCGCCAGTTTAACCACTTCCAGGGCGCGGACTTGAAGATCCCCATCCAATCTCTCCTTGAACCTCTCGGCTGCCTGCTTCGGACCGAACTGGCCACCTTCTTCCAATGTTGCTTTCAAACCGCGCCCTAATGAATCGAAGACTAGGCCATAGGCGACGGCGTGCACGAGTCCGCCGGCTATCGTACCGGCGCCGGGAAAGGCCTTTAGACCATTACCGGCCACGGCCAGCAGTAGCGGAACACTCTTGCCGAGTTGCCCTTGGGCGAGATCCAAGAACTGTTCAATGTCGATGTCCCTCGGTGCTATCCCATAAAGTCGGCACAGCGACCGGACCATCGCCGTTGCGAGGTAGCCCTGAATCAGGATGTCCGTGCCGGGACTGACGGCCGCCAGCGCGCCCAATATCGCCTTGCGAGTGTATGATTTGACGACGGAGTTGGCCTCGCTAATTCTGTAACTGGCCTCCGCCGCAAGCAACTTGTGATGCGCAAGCGCGAATACGGCACGATCACGCAATTGTTCGACGACGACGCCGTTAGTCTGCAGCACATCGCCCAGTGCCTCGCTGAGGGGCCAAATCTCGGGCGTTCGCGGCTGCGTTACCCGCTTTTCATCCCCACCAACCACTTCTATGATCTGTTGTTCGCCGCCGCTCACCACCGCCACCACCGGTACCGCACTGCGATCGATCGATGCCAATCGTTGCTGGATCCGGTTTTTGACTTCGAGCAATTCGCTCTCGGTATATTGATCGCTTTTGTTGATCGCGACCACGGTCGGCTTGTCGAGCGCAAGGTAGTGCTCGAGCGCGTTGAATTCTCGGCGGGTCAAATCGGCTTCACACACGTAAACCAAGACATGACACCGTTGCGCTTCTTCGAGCGCCGCCGTATCGGTATCGAGGCCAAGGCCGGGTAAATCGACCAAGGTGATCCGATCGCCATGTTCCGAATCCCAATGATATCGCCGCACCGCCTGCGTCGTGCCGCCCAATACCCCCACCTCGACCTCGGCGGCGGGAATCAGCGCCTTGATGAGACTGCTCTTGCCGACGCTGATCTCGCCCAAGAGTGCGACGGAAACCGCACCCCCGGTCGTACCCTCGAGCCGATCGAGCTCCGCCTGGGCTTCGCGAACATCGACGCCCCGCTCCTCCGCCGCCGCAACCCGGGCTTCGAGCTCGCTCCGGTCCTGGGGGTCCGGCGGGGCAACCATTCGCTTGGGGGTGCGCGGCCACAACAGCGCGACCGCCAGCCACAAGAACCCGCTGGCAATCACTACCACCAGGGTCCAGAAACCGAACTGAACCAGCGCCGGGGTATCGGCCAGCCGATCGAAAACGTTGAGGGCAACCTGGGTCAATAACAACAGGCCACCGAGCACGAGCAGACAGACCAGCACGATCAGTGCAGCAATTGCCAAGCGTGTTAGATAGTTCCGATTCACAGTGCAGCAACCGGGCCCTCAAGCCCAGGCGTTGGTCGCTCCTCACTCAGCCAATGCGGATCATACCTGTTGGCGATCCCTGTGACGCAGTTCACAAAAAAGGCGCCCAGCCGGCATCTGGAGTCCGGCAAGCCCACCCAGCGTTCAATAAAGCGCGAGCCCGACCGATAACCGAGGCGTTAAGTTCAATTCCCGGCATCGACGGCCGGCGGATTCCAATGTGCAATGAGGCGTCATTAACTTGAATCTATTCAGCAAACTCGGCTTCGGTAGTCGCGAGCAACGTGCCCGGCTGGGCATCGACATCTCAAACGTGGGTATTGCCCAAGCTAGCGTTGCGCGCGGGCCTGGACAAAAACCGCGGCTCGTCAGCTGTGGATTCGAAGCCTGCGACGAACCCGATGAGTTCAGTGCGGTGCTGGCTAGATTGAAGACCCAGCGTTTCCCGGTGAACTCGGTAATCAGCAGCGGTAGCTACCAGCTACTACTCGTCGAAGCACCCGACGTACCGGAGATCGAGCTTCGGGCCGCCGTACGTTGGCGAATCAAGGATCTTATCGATTTCCATATCGATGACGCGGTCATCGACGTCTTCGAGATGCCGGAGCAGTCCCGCGGCGGCCAAACTCGAATGATGTATGCGGTGGCCGCGCGCAACGACACGGTACAGCAACACGTGGACTTGTTGACTACCCGTGGCTTTACGCTCGACTCCATTGATATACCCGAGCTATGTCTGCGTAATTTAGCCGCGCACCTGCCGGAGGACGGCGACGGCGTAGCCATGCTTCATCTGGGAGCCGAGCGCGGGGTACTTAGTATCACCAAGAATCGGCTGGTTTATCTGACCCGACATATCGACACCGGCATGCTGCACACCCACGACGATGCGGGTCATGATGACTTTTTAGAAAACCTACTGCTAGAGATTCGTCGCTCGCTAGATTACTTCGAGAGTCACTACGATCAAAAGCCCGTCAGTACCTTTTATGTCACTGGACTCAGTGACCAGCAGCGCAACCGCCTTGAAATAGAGTTACATGTTCCCGTCAAAGGGTTGCAGATATCCGATTGCATCGACGTAGACCTCGAACTGGATCCTGAAATGCAACGCCACTGCCTGCCGGCCGTGGGCGCCGCATTAAGAGAAGAAAGCGTGAGCCTGTAAGCCGATGGACCAACAGATCAATCTTTATCAACCCATGTTTCGGCGCCAGCGGCACTTGTTTGGCGCGCGAACTATGGTCAAGACCCTGGCTATGCTTGGCCTTACATTGATCGGGTTGTACGGCTTCGCTCTCTTCGAGGTGCTCGGGTTAGAGAAAGAAGTCACACAGCTCGAGTCCCGGGAACAAGCCTATTCGATGCAACTACAGCGCGTTACGGCGAATCAGACGGGCACACCCAATGGCATCGATGGCGAGCTACAGGCCCTGAACGGCCAACTCAGAGAAAGGGAACAACTCGTTCAAGTACTGTCTGCCCAACAGCTCGGTAAGACCCTCGGATTCTCATCAAAGCTGCGCGCACTGGCGGAACGCACCGTCAAGGGCGTTCGCCTCACTCGCGTGGCCGCGATTGGCGGGGGGCAAGGACTCTTTCTCCAGGGAGAGAGCCTGCATGAGGAACTCGTTCCCGCTTATCTGCGGGGCCTTAGTGAGGCGCCTGAACTGAATGGCCTGAAGTTCGATCAACTCAGCGTCTTG
>JAHEKG010000304.1 GCA_024638475.1 Rhodospirillales bacterium
CAACGTTAGGGGCATGGCGTTTTGCGGGCGTTCATCAACGTGCCCAAGCCCTGCCGAAGAAGTAATAAAGACAAAGCGCAATTCATCGCCGACCGCTTCTAATACCTCCCGCAGTGTTCCCGTACAATACACCGTAACCCGCGCGTCCAGCGACCCGCCGATCACTTTATCTTGCCGCAGTCGTTCCAATTCGCGTGTGACCCCCTCGCGGACCGCCAGTAGCGGTGCCCAATCGAGTCCCACGGCCCGCTCGGCGGAAGGAAACTCGTACCAGGTCGCTAGAAACACGGATTCGCCCCGCTCGCCGGGCATCGCTTGCCAAATCTCCTCCGCCGTAAAACTCAATATCGGTGCCAACCAACGCACGAGGGCCTCGGCGATGTGATACATCACCGTTTGGGCGGAACGCCGGCCCGGGCTATCCGCCTGCATGGTGTACAGACGGTCCTTGAGGACATCCAGGTGGAAACCACCCAGATCCACGACGCAAAAGTTGTGGATCCGCTGGTAAATTTGGTGGAATTCAAATTCCTCGTAGTCCGCCTCGATCTCCGCCTGCAGTTTCGCCGTGCGGGTCAGCATCCAACGATCCAAATCGAGCAAATCGGCGACATCGAGCATATCTTCGGTCGGACTAAAGTCGAATAGATTGCCGAGGAGAAACCGCTGGGTATTACGCATGCGCCGATACGAGTCGGCGGTTCGCTTGAGAATCTCGTCGGAGACGGACATTTCACCGCGGTAGTCAGTCGCCGCGGTCCACAACCGGAGAATATCGGCCCCCAAGCTGTTGATGATCTGCTGCGGCGCAACCACGTTACCCAACGACTTCGACATCTTGCGGCCCTGATCGTCGACGGTGAAACCGTGGGTCAATACGCCTTTATACGGCGCGTGGCCGTACATGGCCACGCTGGTCAGCAGGCTGCTCTGAAACCAACCGCGATGCTGATCGGAGCCCTCTAGATACAGATCGATATCGTCGCCCACGTCGGGCCGCGAATGCCCCACGGCATAGTGGCTAACGCCAGAGTCCATCCAGACATCCATGGTGTCGGTCACCTTGGTGTAGTGACTCGCCTCGTCCCCCAGTAACGTCTGTGGGTCCAATTCAAACCACGCATCGATACCGTTCGCCTGCACAAGATCTGCGACTTGGCGTAACAGTTGCGAAGCCCGCGGATGCAGTTCGTCCGTTTCTGCGTGGACGAACAGCGCAATCGGCACGCCCCAGGTACGCTGCCGCGAAATGCACCAGTCGGGGCGGTTGGCGACCATGCCCTCGATTCGGGCGGCACCCCAATCCGGGGTCCATGTGACTTGCTTGATCGCCTCCAGCGCTTGCCTGCGTAACCCGTTTTGGTCGAGGCCCACGAACCACTGCGGGGTGGCCCTGAAAATTACGGGGCTCTTATGCCGCCAGCAATGCGGATAGCTATGAGTGAAATCGACGACCTTGATTAACGCGTTGTTGTCGCGGAGCAGATCCAAGATTTTTTCATGAGCAGGGATGATGTGTTCGCCGGCCAGTAGCGGGGTATCCGGCCTGAACGTGCCCGTCGCATCGACCGGGTTATCCAGCGGCAGGCCGTATTCCACCCCCACAGCGAAATCCTCATGCCCATGGCCGGGGGCGGTATGCACGGCACCCGTACCCGTCTCCGTCGTGACATGATCGCCCAGCACTACCGGTACGATACGGTCATCATACAATGGGTGTCTCAGGGTAGTGCCGCGCAACGCCGACCCCTCGACGGTGGCGACGACGCGGTGCTCTTTGGCGCCATAGCGTCGCAAAACTTCCTCCACCATTGCACCGGCGATGATGAGCTGCTCCAAACCCCGGCCGACGTCGGCCTTGACCACGGCATAGGTGAGGTCCGCGTTGAGCGCGACGGCCTGATTGCCCGGCAGCGTCCAGGCAGTCGTCGTCCAGATCGGTATCGACAGCGGGACGTCTCGATCGATCCCCGCAAGTCCCTCGGCGGCTGACAGATCGACGACCGGAAAGCGCACGTCGATGGCCGCGGAAACCTTATCTTGATACTCCACTTCCGCTTCCGCCAATGCGGAGCGGCAGTCCAAACACCAGTGCACCGGCTTGTAACCCTTATAGATGTGGCCGCGGTCCAAAATATCCGCCAAGGCACGGATCTGATCGGCCTCGTAGGCTGAATTCATGGTGAGATAAGGGTTGTCCCAATCGCCAATCACGCCTAACCGCTTGAAATCCTTGGCCTGTTCTGCGACCTGCCGGCCGGCGTAATCTCGGCACGCCTGACGAAACTGAGTGGCATTCAGCTTCTGGCCCACCTTGCCCTTTTTCTTTTCGACCTGATGTTCGATGGGTAGGCCATGACAATCCCAGCCGGGCACGTAGGGGGCATCGAAACCCGCCAGCGTCCGCGACTTCACTATGATGTCTTTCAATACTTTATTTACGACATGGCCGATATGAATGGCGCCATTGGCATAGGGCGGGCCGTCGTGCAATACGAATAACGGCCTACCCTTGGCCGCCGCTCGAATTTGCCCGTAAACATCGCGCTCTACCCATCGCTTGAGGATCGCCGGCTCGCGCTGGGATAGATTAGCGCGCATCGGAAAATCCGTCTGCGGCAGGTTTACGGTGTCTTTGTAGTCCGTCACGGTCGGTCTTTCGGTCCCTGAATCCAGTCAAGCGCCATGCTGCCAGCCCGGCACCGGCTTCCGCAACACCTCAGCGGATTTTGTTTGGCGATTACGCACATCATCACAGGCGTCAGCGGCGCGGTCCGTGCAGTTGAATTGGCCTTAAGCCTGCAACGAACAGGGCCATGAAATACACCATTGCCCCGCCACCGACGCTGGCTGCCAGCCAGATCACCCGTTCCGCTACCGGCCGCGCCAACCAGTCACCCGACAGTGACCCGAGCCATACCAGAAAAGCAGCCATCGCGGCTACGCCGACAAACACTTGGAGACCAAGCCTGAGCCAACCGGCCACCGGCCGGTAAATCCCCAACCGCCTCAGGCCCCGATATAGCAACACGGCATTTAAGAAACTCGAGCACGTGGTCGCGGCCGCGAGGCCCGCGTGCGGGGCCGCAAAGTTCGACCTCACGAGCGTGACGACGAACAAGACATTGAGGGCCATGTTGACGACCAGCGCGATAATGCCGATGCGGACGGGGGTCCGCGTGTCCTGGCGCGCAAAATAGCCCGGCGCGAGTACCTTCACCAAAATGAAGCCCATCAACCCCAGCCCATAAGCGACGAGGCTGGCCTCGGCCATCGCGACATCGTGGGCGCCGAATTCGCCGCCGAAGAACAAAGTCGCAATCAGCGGTCGGGCCAGCAGCACGAGCCCCACGGCGGCGGGCGCGGCGATAATCAAGGTGAGGCGTAGCGCCCAGTCCAGGGTGGCCGAGAACCCCGCGGCATCTTCCTGCGCATGCTGCTCGGACAGACCCGGCAGAATGACGGTCGCCAAGGCAATGCCGAAGACCCCGAGGGGGAATTCCATCAACCGATCAGAGTAGTACAGCCAGGTGATGCTGCCCGTCGCTAGGAACGACGCAATCAAGGTGTCGAACAGAATATTGATCTGGGCCACCGAGGAGCCGAACATAACCGGCAACATCAACCGTATGATGCGCCGCACGGCCGCGTCCCGCCAAGCCCAGTGGGGCGCGGGCAACATCCCCAATTGGCCGAGAAACGGTATTTGAAACAGCAACTGCACGAGGCCAGCGACGAACACACCGACCGCGAGACCGATCCCGGGTCTGTCCAGTCCGGGGGCGACCCAAACCGCGAATCCGATGAGGACTAAATTCAACAATACCGGCGTGAACGCCGGGGCGGTAAAACGCCGATAGGTGTTCAGCACACCGCCCGCCAACCCGGTCAGCGAAATAAATAGCAGATACGGGAACGTCCACCTCAGCATATCTACGGCAAGCTCGTAGCGGGCGCGCCCGTCGTCATCGTCGGCGAACCCCGGGGCGAAGATAAAAATCAACACCGGAGCGGCGACGACACCCACG
>JAHEKG010000305.1 GCA_024638475.1 Rhodospirillales bacterium
CGCTCTCGCGGATTTCTCCGGTCTGCCCATCATGAAAGTTAGCGATCGGCTAACGGATACGGCTGAATTAATCCTCGGCTTGGCCGTATCCATTGCCAGGGGCGAGTTGGTTGCCCGCTACGGTGAACCTCAGTTCAAAAAGGCCGATCGGCTACAACCCGCCGGTTTCGCGGTCATCGGTTATGGCAAGCTTGGAGGCCTGGAATTGGGTTACGGGTCAGACCTCGATCTCGTATTTGTGCACGACTCGGCGGGTAGCGCCCAAGTCACGAGCGGCCCGAAGTCGATCGACAATGCGCTTTTCTTTGCGCGCCTCGTACAGCGGTTGATCCATTACCTGACGATCCAAACCCGGTTCGGGCAGCTTTACGAAATCGATACGCGCTTGCGGCCGGGGGGCAAATCCGGGCTCCCGGTTGCAAGTTTGAGGGCGTTCGGCCGCTATCAACGTGAGAATGCGTGGGTGTGGGAGCACCAAGCGCTATTGCGCAGTCGCCCGGTCGTCGGTGATCCATCGGTCATGGAACGCTACGCGGCGGAGCGGGCGGATATTCTAGTCAACCACGTTAGCCGCGGGGATCTTGACAACGAAGTCGCCAACATGCGCGAACGTATGCGCCAAGAGTTATCAGCTAGCAAACCGGGAGAATTCGACATCAAACAGGATCGGGGTGGCTTGGCGGACCTCGAGTTCTTGGTTGACTACTGGGTCTTGAGCAATGCGGCCGAGCTACCGCAGCTAGTGACTTATCCGGACAACGTGCGGCAGTTAGAGAGCCTAGCTGAAGCGGGGATTATTTCCGCCGATACCCAGACGTCTTTAACCTCGATTTACTTGGCGTTCAGGCAGCGGTTGCACGAATTGGCACTCGCCGGTGGGGGCAACGTTGTGCCCGAACAAGATTTCGCTGACCTGCGCCGTCAGGTCGTCGAGGTTTGGGGTGAGCACCTACCCGCAGGAGGGTTATAATGTGAAGAGGCTTGCAATATCAGGAGACTAACTGTGCGCCGTCGGGCAGGAGAACCAGGCCAGGACTTGATTACCCCAAACGCGGACAACCACTATCGCGTTACGCCGGCTGATTTGCCGCTACACTGTCCGATGCCCGGCATGTATCTGTGGAATTCCCACCCCAAGGTGTTCTTGCCCATTGAAAAGACGGGCGAGGCGAAATGCCCTTACTGTAGTGCCAGTTATAGTCTAGAAACATTGCATGCGAATGCATCCTGAGCGGCCACCATTGATTCCGATCTAAGTAGACGGATTAATCTGGGCGGCTCCGTCTTGAATCCGACCGAAAAAAAAACCGCCAGCGGCGGCATTCTCTACGATGGTCAGTCACTCGACCGGCTAGACGAGGCTTGGTTTGAGGCCGATTACTGGTACCGGGAAGGCCGCGTCGAAGGTCTTGCAACTGGCCGGGGCACGACGCTGATCGTGAAGGCGGCCAATGGCAATTGGGTCCTGCGCCACTTCCAACGCGGCGGTTTGGTAGCGAAACCGTTCAAGGATCGGTATCTATGGAGCCGAGCTGATGCGACCCGCCCGTTCCGCGAATGGCGATTGCTGCGGGATCTGTTCGAGCGTGGGTTACCGGTTCCGCGCCCGGTAGCGGCACGGTTCGAAAGGTCGGGCATCTGGTATCGGGGTGACCTCATTACTCACTACCTGCCCGCCACACAATCGTTGGCCGAGCTATTGGATACTGGCCCTCAGCAAGAAGAGGTGTGGGGAAGCATTGGCCGCGTACTACGGCAATTCCATGATGCGGGTGTTTATCATGCCGACCTCAATGCCCATAACATTGTGTTGAACGAACGCGGCGAGGTGTTCGTCGTCGATTTCGATCGCGGCGAAATAAGAACTAAAGGCAGGTGGCAGAAGAGCAATCTGGAGCGCCTCGAACGCAGCGTGCGCAAACTGGCTACCCAGCGAGGCGGCGCGTTCCCCGCCGTTGGCTGGCGCGCGCTGCGGTTAGCGTACGCCGCTTGAGGCCCTCGCGGAGTTAGTCGCCGTAGGGGTTGTCGTGGGGCTCCGGGCGGCCTTTGAATCGTTTATGGATCCAATAGTATTGCTCCGGGTACTTGCGGATGTGCTCTTCCAGTAGGCCTACGAGGCGTTCCGTATCGGCTCCGGCATCATCGCTCGGGAAGCCTTCCAGCGGTGCGCCGAACTCCAGTAGCCATTGGCCATCGTCGTCGGTACGGCTGGGAAAAAAAGGCATCACCACCGCCTGGCTCATGCGGGCGAGCTGGCTGGTGGCCACAGTGGTCATCGCTGGCTGGCCGAAGAAATTCAATAATTCGCTGAGCTTGCCACCGTAGGCCTGATCCGGCGCATACCAAACAATTTCGCCCTTGCGCAGCGTTCTGATCATGCCGCGGGTGTTGTCCTTAGGAATCACGGCCGCGGTAAGTTGTCTGCCGTACATGAACAACGCGTCGATCAGCGGGTTCTTGATCTGCCTGTAGACAGCATGAAGATTGCTGCACAGGACTTGTAGCCGGGGGCCGGCAGACTCGAGGGTCGTGAAATGGCCGGTGTAGAGCAGGATGCCGCGGCCGGATTGCTGCGCGGCTCGAAAGTGCTCTAGGCCTTTGACGTGGGTACGCTCGCGCAAGTGCACCGGGTCGGTGAACCATGCCAAGCCCATCTCGATGACCGACATGCCGATCGATTCGAAATGCCGCAGCACCAATCGGTCGACTTGTCCTTCATCTAACTCTGGAAAACACAGCCGGATGTTGACTCGAGCGTAGTGCCGCCGTTTGCGCGAGCCAAAGTGCAAGAACCGGCCGACACGGCGGCCTATCTTGAGTTGCCAGGAGACCGGTAGCCGCGCGGTCAGCTTGAGGAGGCCAATGCCCGCCCATAAGCCCCAATAGCGGGGCTGCCAGAAGTTCCTCAGCTGCGGGGGCGTTGCGTTAGTCAATGATCGGGTACGGAGTTAGCCAGGTTCGGCGGCGATCTTACCAGGGTAGCGAGATGATCGGCGTGGCGGCGGATTAATCCAGGTCTTCTTCCGGATCTGCTTTGCGTTCACCGCTGGTGTTCGATTGGCCGCGAATCGCGTACAAAACGCCATTGATATCGGCATTTTTGGTTTCCCGCGATAATGCTTCCTGTTGGAGGCCGCTGATCATCGCCTCAGCCGAAGTCGGTAGCCCCAGCCGGAAGGCGGCGAAGCCGGGCATCACCACCTGATTGAGCGCCATGCCCAAGACCCGCCCCTCCATCGGTGCGCGAATTTCCTGAGTTTGATTATTGATCGGGTCGGTAATCGTGCCTAGCAAGTCTTCACCTTTGACACGTTGCCCCAACTTGACGTTGCCGATGAAAATGCCCCCGTAATCCGCGCGGATCCAGGTGGATTCGTAATACACGGGTTGTGCTTCGCGGAACAGGCGCAGGCGTTTGGCCATTCCCAATGCGTTGAGCAGCGATTCGATGCCGGCGACGCCGGCCTCGACTTCATCGGGCTGGAGGCGCATCGGCTCTCCCGCTTCCATGGTGATCGCCGGAATACCCTGTTCCGTTGCTGCGCGGCGCAATGTGCCGGCGGCCGGCTCGCTATGCAGCACCACCATCGAATCAAAACCGCGCGCCAGTTCTACAACGGCCGGGTGGCGTACGTCGGCCCGAACCTGGGGCAGGTTGGTGCGATGAAAGGAGCCCGTGTGTAAGTCAACGAGCGCCGTACAATGGGTGATCACTTGATTGAAAAACGAATAGGCGATCCGTGCCGCTGAACTGCCTTTCGGATTGCCCGGGAAGAAGCGGTTCAGATCTCGCCGGTCCGGCAAATAGCGCGAGGCCCGGCGAAATCCGTGCAGGTTGACGATCGGGACTCCAATGACGGCCCCCGTGAGGGTGCTGGGGTCTAAGCTATGCACGATGCGTCTCACGATCTCGATGCCATTTAGCTCATCGCCATGAACGGCTCCCGTCAGGCACAACACCGGCCCTTCTCGCGCGCCGTTGACGGCCAGCACCGGGGTCGAGTTGGCAATCCCTTCGAACGTA
>JAHEKG010000306.1 GCA_024638475.1 Rhodospirillales bacterium
GATATCAGGATCAACTTGCGCCAGCTCGCGTAGGCGATTAGCCGCGCCGGCCTTTAGCACGCTGTGCAAATCGGGAAACTGCTGTAGGCGGGCACCACAGTCGATGATGCCGTTGCCCACAACGATCCCGTAGCTGGTTTTTTGTTGGTGCCTAAAACTGGCGATTCTTAACATGGTTGATCGGTCAGTGGGAGATAAAATGAATGGTTTTGTTGCGCGTATAGCTTAGCAGCTCTGCCAGCGATTCCTCGCCGCCGAGCCCGCTGTTCTTCCAGCCTCCGAACGGTGTGCCGACGTAATGTTGCGACACCCCGTTGATCCACACGTAGCCCGCCTCGATCGTGCGACTGGCCCGTAGCGCGGCATCCAGATCGTTGGTCCAAATCGCGGCGGTTAATCCGAATGGCGTGTCGTTCGCCATGGCGATTGCCTCGTCCAGGTTCTGCCAGCGGGCGGCCGAGAGCACGGGGCCAAAGACTTCCTCCCGGGTTATCGGCAAGCTGTTTTCGTGGTCGATGAACAGAGTTGGGCGGCACCAGAACCCGCGTTGAAATTGCTCCCCGTCGGGCCGCCTGCCGCCCGTCACCAACCGGCCGCCCTGGGCAACGCTGGTGTCGATCAGCTGCATCACTCGGGCGTGGTGGGCTGCATTGTTGACTGGCCCCATTTGCGCCGTCGGGTCCAGCGGATTCGCGACTTTTAGGGCGTCCATCTTTGCAGCAACCGCATCGACAACTGAATCGAAAAGCGATTCATGGATCAGCAGACGACTGGTCGAGCCGCAGGACTGTCCGGCCCATGAGAAATTCATTCCGGCAACTGCCGCGGCCGCCACTTTGTCCACGTCGGCGTCGGGCAAAACGATGAAGGGGTTCTTGCCGCCGAGTTCCAAACTGACGGATTTGACGGCGACTTCCGCGGCCGCTCGCTGAATGGCCAGCCCCGTGGGTACCGACCCGGTAAATCCGATCCTGTGGACATCGGGATGACGCACCAGGGCGTCGCCGGCTTCGTGGCCCCATCCGGAAATAATGTTGACGACCCCCGGCGGTAGCACGCGTCCGCAGGCTTCGGCTAACAATCCGCCGCTGAGGGGGCTGCTCTCGGGTGTCTTGACGACGACGCTGTTGCCCGCCGTCAAGGGTGCGGCTAGATGGGCGGCGGCAAACATGAATGGATGATTGAACGGCGCGATGCGCGCCACGACACCGAAGGGTTCGCGGATGGAAACGTGCAGGCCGGCGGGTGTGGCGGGAACGGTTTCGCCTTTCATTTCCGTCGCTAACCCAGCGAAGAATTCCAAATAGGCGGCGGCGATAGCGACGTCGGCCGGTAGAGCGCCAATAGTATTGCCCGTGTCTTGCGCCTCCAGTTCGATGATGGCCTGGGCTTCGGCGCGGAGCTCGGCGGCGAGGGTTTTGAGCAAGGCACCGCGCTCGAAAATAGACAGTGCCTGCCAACCGACCTGGGCGCGCCCAGCGGCCGCTACCGCGAGTTCGACGTCGGCCGCAGTCGCAGCGGGCACCCGCCCGAGCGCTTGCTCATTGGCCGGATTCAGGCTGTCGATCCAATCACCCCCTTGAGCCGCCACTCGCTCGCCGTCGATCAACATCAGTTGATCCATATGACTTAGTCTTCCGCCGTGCAGGAGAGCTGGATGTCCTTCCACGGCGCGGTAATTGTTCGCGCCCCGCTCTGCGTGAAGTATTCGCGGGGCTTGGTTTCGCCATCTTGGATCGTTAGTCGTGTGTGGGCCGCCGGTCGTTCTGCCCCGGTTTTAAAGCGGCTGTTGAGCATACTCAGGCGCAGATCGTTCTTCAGAACGGCCTGTCCGCCGCCATCGTGGAGAGTGACGTTACCGCTGCTGCTTCCCTTTACCCACGTGCAGTCGTACCAGGTGACCCGCCGCAAGCGCGTATGGGTGCGATCTTCGCGGCCGATAAATAACATACCATCCTCAAGGTAGCCGTTGTCGTAGATCCACAGTTCGTCGGGGTTGAGGACCCACTCGGCATCCCAGGTCATGTGCAGCCCCGAGACCTTGGAGACCATGCTGCAGGTACCGTCGGTAACGGGTTCGTCCGTGTTGGCCAGCAAGCCGACGATCTGTTTGCCATGACGGCGCCAGCGAAAGTCACAATTGCCACCCGTGTTGGGATCGAGTTTGAGGTCGTTTTGGCGCTCAGGATGCAAATGCACGTCAACGAAGTCGGGTCCATCGGCAATGCGCCGGCCGTTGATGGTGACCGCATTGTTTTGTTCATCCAGTGTGACGATGTACAACACCTGGGTGCCCGGGATGATTGGGCCGTCTCGCCCACCCGCATGCAGCTGCCCATAAATCACGTGTTCCCCGATATGCGGCACCTTGACGGGCGCGAAGACCCGAAACCAGGCTTCGTGTTCACCATCCGGTGATTGACCCAGGCGCCGTTCCATGTCGAGCTGAGATTGCGTGGAATAGTCTCCGGGCAGCCACTGCAACAGGTCGGCCATCACGGCTTCGAGTTCGGCTTTGGAGTTGGTCGCTGCTGTTGGCGGGCTGCATAACAGCAATACCGCCCACACCGCAACGCCGGCGGCTATTGAAAGTCTCATAAGTCTACTCCTCGGCAAGTGCTCCATTATTACCGCATCTCCGTGCGCGGCAAGCCCCTATCGGCAAATTACAACAACTCGTGTGCGTCCGGCGCCATTGGGCGGGCAGCGGTGGCTGCCTATGTCCCTGGCGCGGAGGGTTTCCATGCTATAAGAGCTTTTCACCCAGTAGCCCAATGGAATCAGCGTGACTAACGAGCAGCGCTTTCTGCGTTTCATTCGCCTGACGCCTGGTGTCATGAGTAACCATGCGTGGACATTGATGTACGGCGCGTTCTTTACTATCGGCTTGTTGACTTTTGTGGGCATCGGTACGCCGCTGATCCTCAATCAGAATCTCGGTATTCCTCTCGACCAGCAAGGCGATGTAACGGGTACCTTGGGGTTCTGGACCGAGATAGCCCAGATCCTGTTGTTCGTTGCCGTCGGCGTCGCCGCGGATCGCGTGGGCCGGCGCTCGGTCTATGCGCTCGGTATGTTAATAATGGGATTGGCCTACGTGCTTTACCCCCTTGCAGAGTCGATCGGCGAATTGACCCTTTACCGCATTATTTATGCCGCGGGCGTCGCCTTTGCCGCGGGCATGTTGGCCACCGTTGTGAATGATTATCCGCAAGAAGAATCGCGCGGCAAGATGATCGCTGTCGTCGGTATTCTCAATGGGATGGGGGTCGTCACCGTGGCCTTTAGTTTCGGGTCGATGCCCGAATGGCTAGTCGGGCGCGGCGTCGATGCGATCAGTGCGGCCAGGTTTACTTACTGGTCGGTGGCTTTTTTCTGCGTGTTGACCGCGGTCGTGTTGCGATTCGGATTACAACCGGGCACGCCTGTAAAATCGTCGCAACGCCCGCCAGTTTTGCAGCTCGTCAAGGCCGGCATAGACAATGCCCGCAATCCGCGAATAGCCCTTGCCTATGCGGCGGCATTTGTTGCCCGCAGCGATCTCGTGGTATTGGGTCTGTTTACGGTGCTGTGGGGCAACGTTGCGGCGATGGCGGCGGGCATGGAACCGGCGGAAGCCACATCCGTAGGTCGGCGCATATTCGGTACCGCGCAGTTGGCCGCTTTGTTGTGGGCGTTTCTCCTTGGACCATTCCTGGATCGCTTTAACCGCGTGAGTTTGATGGCGTTCTGCATGGGCATGGCAGCGATCGGTTACATCGGTGTCGCTTTCGTTGAGGATCCGCTATCGATCCGCGCGCTGCCCTTGTTCGCATTACTCGGCGTGGGCCAAATCAGCGCCTTCTTCGGTGCGACGACGCTGATCGGGCAGGAAGCGCCACTCGTGGAGCGGGGCGCCGTAATCGGCGTCTTCAATTTTGCCGGAGCGGTAGGAATTCTCTTCGCTACCAAAATAGGCGGCGTGCTGTTCGACAGCATCGATCCCTCGGCACCGTTCGT
>JAHEKG010000307.1 GCA_024638475.1 Rhodospirillales bacterium
GGGCCCATGGCGAAGATATTCGTGCGGCTCAAGTCAGCCCTAAGGGCGGGTGATTCGATGCAAGCCTTTTGGCAGGAACTCGGCTTTTTGTTGCTGGCGAATTTCGGTGTCGCCATGACGGCCGTCCTCATCCTCTGGCTTATCAGCATCCCGCTGCGCGACGTTAGCATTATCGACATGTTTTTTGCGGTGATTATTTTCGCGATCGCCACCGTTAGCTATCTGCTCGGCGACGGTGTGCCTGCCCGCAAGGCATTGATTTGTACTCTGGTCGGTATTTGGGCACTGCGTATCACCGTCCACCTGATTAGGCGCAATTGGGGTCATGGCGAAGATGCGCGCTATACAAAACTGCGCAGTTGGGTGACCGACGATCGCAGCTTCTATTGGCTCAGCCTAAAAAAAGTATTTCTACTGCAGGGCGTCGTATTGTGGTTTGCCTCCCTCCCGATCCAGATGGGCCAAAGCTATTCAACCCCCACAATTCTCGGTTGGCCTGCCTATCTAGGCATTGCCTTATGGGCCGTGGGATTTGTTTTCGAGACCGTCGCCGACATTCAGCTCACACGCTTTCGCGCAGATCCACGCAATAAAGGCGCGGTTCTCAACACCGGCCTGTGGCGATATTCGCGGCATCCAAACTATTTCGGCGAGCTGTGTGTGTGGTGGGGGCTGTTCCTAGTCGCCTGTGACAATCTACTAGGCGTGTTCACTATCATCGGCCCGCTCGCCTACACCTATCTAGTCATCAACATTACCGGTCAACGCACGCTGGAGAAAAAACTCGCCCGGGAGCGGCCAGGCTACGCGGACTACATGGCGAAGACTAGCGGCATCATCCCGCTCCCACCGCGAGGCGCCGGCCATTAGCGCCGTAGCCATACCGGACAAGATGACCCGGGCAGTAGGGTCCGATGTGATACTCAACAGCCAAGTCGCACAGGCATTGGCTGTGATCGGCGATCGCTGGGCGTTCCTAGTTATCCGTGACGTTTATCAGGGCGTGCGCCAATTCGAGGCACTGCGCCGACTCCGCGGTGCCGCGAGGGGTACACTCGCATCGCGATTGAAAACGCTCGTCAAAAACGGGATTCTTTACAAGAATCCATATCGGGATTCGCCCGTCAGGTACGAGTACCGACTAACCGACAAAGGCCTCGACCTCTACCCCGTCGTACTGATGATCTGGTCATGGGAAACCACGTGGGGTCAGGCATGCGCACAACCTCGCGCGCTCATCCACACCGGGTGCGGGCATTCCATGCATCCACGATATCGGTGCCGACATTGTCACGTCGCATTGAGCATACGCGATGTGACTTATAGCGTAGGCCGCAACCCGGCGCCCGCCCAAAAGGTTCCGCCACGTTTCCACCGTCGCTCGAAGCGGCCTGCCGTGGCGGGTGGCGCTCGCCAACGCAGCATGCAGTACTTGGACATTATCGGCGACCGTTGGACGGCGCTTGTCGTCGCGGCGGCATTCTTCGGTTTGCGCCGCTACGACCAAATTCTCGATGGCATCGGTATCGCGACGAACATTCTCTCCGATCGATTGAAACTCTTAGTCGATGCCGGGGTTCTAAAACGTTCGCCCTACCAGGACAAACCGGTCAGATACGAATATCATTTGTCGGCGAAGGGCCGCGATATCTATGCATCGACAGTCGCCATGCATGAGTGGGCGAACCGCTGGATCATTGGCAAGGGCGAGCAACCCATCAAGCTTCGGCATAAATGCGGCGAAGCATTCGAGAGCGAGGTGGTTTGTGACGCTTGCGATAAATTGTTGGTGCCCAGTGAGGTGAGAGGCAGCGATGCCTAACGGAGAACGAGATGGACAATAGAGTTTATATCCTCGGCGGTTATCAAACCGATTTCGCCCAGAACTGGGCCAGAAACGGCACCGAGATATTTGACGCCTTCAGCCATACTGTGCAGACGGCCGTAGAGACTGCGGGGCTCGAACCCGAGGACATCGAGGTCGCTCACGTCGGCAATTTCGCGGCGGAGTTATTTTGCCGGCAGGGTCACCTGGGTGGTTTTTTCGCCGCCCTCCACCCCGCCTTTTCGGGCTTGCCCGCGTCCCGTCATGAAGCCGCGTGCGCCTCCGGCAGTATTGCAGCACTATCTGCAAGTGCCGAGATCGAAGCCGGCCGATACGGCATCGCCGCCGTTATCGGTGTCGAGCAGATGCGTAACGTGCCGGGCCAGCTGGCCGCCGAGTATATCGGCGCGCCCGCCATGTGGAGCGGCCACGAGTGTACTGACGTGACCTACCCTTGGCCCCACTTGTTCAGTGAGTTAGGTGAGGAATACGACCAGCGCTACGGCCTGCGCCAGGAGCATTTGGCGGGAATTGCCAAGCTGAACTTCGCCAATGCAAAACGCAACCCGAACGCGCAGACGCGCCGCTGGGAATTTACGGAGGCCAGTTTCGCCGAGGACGATCAAGCGAATCCTGTTATCGAAGGCAGGATTCGCAAACACGACTGCGGCCAGATAACGGACGGCGCCGCCACCATATTCTTGGCGAGCGCCGAAAAAGCGGCGGAGTTTGCCAAGCGCCGAGGCATTGCGCTTGACGACCTTCCCTACATAAAGGGTTGGGGGCACCGCACCGCACCGATCAGCTACGAGCAAAAACTCAAGGAAGGCCGGTCGGGGGATTATGTGTTCCCGCACGTGCGCGGCGCGATTACGGATGCCTTCAGGCGCGCTGGGATGAACGGTGTCGAAGATATCGACGGCATCGAGACCCACGATTGCTTTACGACCACGGAGTACATGGCCATCGATCATTTCGGCATCACCGCGCCCGGGCAAAGCTGGCAGGCCGTGGAACAGGGTGACATCGAACTGGGCGGCCGTATTCCCGTCAACGCTAGTGGCGGGCTTATCGGCTTGGGCCACCCGGTGGGCGCCACCGGCGTGCGCATGCTGCTCGATTGTTACAAACAAACGACCGGAACCGCGGGCGACTATCAGATCGAGGGGGCCAACAATCTCGCCACGCTGAACATCGGCGGCAGCGCCACGACCACGGTGAGCTTCATCGTCGGCCGCTAAGCCTGGACCGCTAGATAGCCTGCTTCGATAACTCCTCGCGCAAATAGGTGACTAGTTCCTCGACCGTGCATTTCGCGGCCTTCGTCGCCGGATACATGTGTGTGGAACGTGGCGCACGATCAAACCAAACTACTTCTTCGTCCCCAATAGGTGGACGATTGGCGCATAGCCAGAGGGCAGTATCAGCGCCCTGCAGCGGTGTCCGCAGTATCAGGTTTTGAATTTTCCAAAACACGGGCAGTGCCTGTTTAACACCCGGCGTTTTGGCCCAACCCGGCTGGGTAACGTAGAAGGTTGGCCCGCTAGTTTGGTACTTTTCGTTCCAATATCCGGTTAGCGCGACTTGTGCGCGCTTGGCGTGGGCATACGAGTATTTGCCGTCGTAATACTTCTCGATGGTCGTATTGAGTGCCCGCAGCCCTAACGGCACGGTATACATCCCCCCCGACGTCATATTGACGACCACGGCACCGTCATTGAAACCGCCACCGTCAGCTAAGCCCTCGGTCAACAGAAAGTGACTCAGTAGGTTGATGACGAAGGTCGCTTCGCGGCCCTCGCTGGTAATTGTCATGTCCGTCAGGAGGATGCCGAGGTTGTTCTGCAACACATCGAATTTCAGCCCGCTGGCCAGCAAACGCTCCAGCAACTCCTGGGTGGCGCCCTGCAGCGACATGTCGGCGACCATCGGAGTGACCCGTCCGGCCGCAGGTTGATCCAGCTCGTCGATCGCTGCATCCAGCCGCTGCTGGTTGCTGGCCACTGCCACGACTTCGGCCCCTGCCAGTGCAGCGGCGTGCATCATCGCTTTGCCTATGCCGGCGGACGCCCCGGTGATTAGCCAGCGCTGACCGCTAAAGTCGAGGGGCTTCGACCTCCCCCACCCTAGCCGCCGCGCGAAATAGCCTATTTTTGTATAGCTAGGCGTGA
>JAHEKG010000308.1 GCA_024638475.1 Rhodospirillales bacterium
GCTGAAAGCTCGGATGGCGAGCGGCCGTTCGGGTCCGGTTTTCAATTTAGGGATCCTGTCGGCTTTGCCGCTATGACCAGCGGTCTGGATAACATCGGACTGAAGCCGTCCTTTGCTCAGGGAGGTTTGAGCAACGGGTGGGGCCCGGCCGTGTTGCCGTACCGCGTCGAGGACATTAAGGATTGGCCGATTGGAGAGGACGAATGGGCCCGTCATTACGACGCCTTGAGATCGTTCGTCCCCATCGCCTCAAGGCACGACGATCTGGCGGACTTGTTTCCGTTGTTGCGCGTGGGACAAGACACGACACTGCCCCAATCGACGCAAGCGACAAAACTGTTGAAGCGATTCCACGAGCGCCGCGAGTCGCTAAAGGAGTCAGGTGTTTATTTCGGCATCGCTAGACAGGCGGTGGCGAACGAATGCCGGAAATGCTCCATGTGTCTTTATGGATGTCCCTATCGATTGATATTCAACGCCTCCCATGTGCTAGAGCGCTTAGTAGAATCGGGTCAGGTGGAATATCAGCGTGGCCACTACGCGCTTCGTTTCGACGAGGCGCCCGATGGAGTGCGTTTGCGGTCGCACCACCTGCCGAGTGGAGAAATTACAGAGCACACAGGCAGTCGTTTATTCGTCGCGACTGGCGTGCTTCCCACGGCGAAACTTGTCCTTGAATCACTAAACTGTTTCGACCAGCCGATCGTTCTCCTTGACAGCCATCATTTTCTAATTCCCATGATCCATGCTTGGTGGCCTCGACCTGATCCTGCTACTGTTCCGCACCACACGCTTACCCAGCTGTTCATCGAAATTCTCGATCCAACAATTGCCGAGAACTTGGTTCATTTCCAGCTATATACCCATAACGATCACTTCGCTGCAGATATGCGGCAACGGCTGCGCCCCTTCGAAGGTCTGCTGAAACCGGCGATCGAACATTTAAGCCGCCGACTCGTGGTGGCACAGGGCTTCCTCCATTCTAATGAATCCGCCCGTATGGAACTGAGGTTGATACGAGTCGGGGGCACCTCCCAACTGAGCGTCCGTGCAATTCAAAATCCGCGTACAGAGTTAGCGGTGAAACGGGTAATAGAAAAATGGCGAAGCATTACGCGCGCGGTTGGCCTCTATGCCCTCTTCCCGCTGCTCCGACCAGGTCTGCCGGGGAGCAGTTATCATTGTGGCGGTACCTTCCCGATGCGCCGCAACCCAGAGGGCCTGGAGACCGATGTTCTTGGACGACCCGCGGGATTACGTCGGGTATTCCTGGTCGATGCGTCCGTCTTTCCCAGTATTCCAGCTTCTACGATTACACTGTCGGTCATGGCCAACGCCCACCGAATTGCCACCTCCGCGACCGATTAAGCATAATTCGCCGATCAAGAGACAGGGCTTCTCGACCGCAACAAATAGCGACGACGCGCAAGCAATGGCCTCCGGAACACAACAACAAGATTGTAAATTCGCCGTAAACTCCAGCGCTCGAGTTTTACCCCGCTGTGCCTACCTTACGATGCGGCCCTCTAGCATGGTTTAGTTCCGATAACGCTTTGAGGAACGACCATGACCCATCTCATCCGACTCCTGGCACTGTGCCTGGTCACCTGCGTTTGGACCAGCGCGGGCGCCCGCTCAGTAGCACCGCCGCCGACCACCGCCCCCGTGGATATCGTGATCGCGCTCGACGTCAGCGGCTCCATGAGCGGCCTGATCCAATCGGCCAAACAACGCCTGTGGGATATCGTCAATGAACTCGGATCCGCCGAACCGCGGCCGCAGCTACGGGTGGCCATTATTACCTTCGGCAATCCCAGTTATGGCGCGCACACGGGGTTTGTACGAATCGATCAGCCCTTCACGACCGATTTGGACCAGACGAACAAGACTCTGTTCGGTTTCCGGACCAACGGCGGCGACGAGTATGTCGCGCGGGTCGTCAACACCGGACTTGAACGACTCGCCTGGAGCCAGCAACCGAACGCCCTGCGAATCATGTTTGTCGCCGGCAATGAAGCGGCAACCCAAGACCCCCAATTCGATCTGCAGGAAGTCGCGCGGAGCGCACAACGGCGGGGCGTCGTCATCAACGCGATCTACTGCGGTGGCGCGCAAGACGCCGACGCGGCAGGGTGGCAAGACGTTGCGAGATTCAGCGATGGTTTCTACGCAAGCATCGATCAACAAGCAGCAGCCGTTGCCAATATCGCCACGCCGATGGACGCGCCGCTGGCGGAGCTGAATCAGCGGTTGAATGCGACCTATATTCCCTTCGGCGAAGCCGGCGACGTCGGCCGAGCCAATCAGTTGGAGCAGGATGAAGCCGTTGCCGAGTTGAGCGAGCAGGCGCTAGCCAGTCGCGCCATTACCAAATCCAGCGGGCTTTACTCCACGAGCCGGTGGGATCTGGTGGATGCCGTCAGGGACGGCAAGCAACTCGACGACGTCGCCCCCGAGACGCTTCCGGAACCGATGCAAGCGATGAACGTAACGGAACGCAGTGCCTACGTGAAGGAGATTGCGGCGAAAAGAGAACGGGTACAGAAAAAAATTCAGGAACTCGCCGAACAACGTCAAAGCTACATCGAAACGAAACGGGCCGAGGCCGGCTCATCCACGGACGGGTTCGACGACGCGATGAAACAAGGCTTGCGGCAGGTCGCTGAAAAGCGCGGCTACACCTTTTCGGACTAGTCACCCCCTGGGCGGCAGCGAATACCTCCCACCTGTGGCAACCGTTTTGGAGGGATGGCTCCCTGCGGTCCGCTTTATTCCCCCCAAAACGGTTGCCACAGGCGGGAGGCTCGCAAGTGGAACCGGCTAACCCACTGGCTATTTGACGAGCCCCTTTGATTTCCGTGACGGTCCCTGGGGTAGCTAATACACCTTTGTCATGGGAATAAAGCGGACCGCAGGGAGCCATCCCATGACAAAGGTGTATTAGGTGCCCCAGGGACGGCGGTCGGACCGTTGGGCCCAGCTAAAGCTCGTCCAGGTAAGCGCGAAACGCCGTGCCCACCTCCGGATGCTCGCGACCGAACTCGACGTTCGCTTTGAGATAACCCAACTTGCTACCGCAGTCATAGCGTTTTCCACTGAACGGAAACGCGTACACCGGCTCGTCCTTCAAAAGATCAGCGATGCCGTCCGTCAGTTGAATTTCGCCGCCTGCGCCACGCCCCGTTGCCGCCAACTTGGTGAAAATTTTCGGCGTCAGCAAGTAGCGCCCGACGACGGCAAGATCGGACGGCGCCTCGGCCGGCTTCGGTTTCTCGACGATCTGCCGCACCTGCCGCGGGCCGGTACCATCTTCGACCGCAACGATCCCATAGCTACCGGTCTTATCACGCGGGACGGTTTCAACCGCGACGGCACTGTGCGGCTGATTCCGAAAATGATCGGCCATCTGTTTTAGGCAGCCCGGCTGCCCGGCAATCAGATCATCGGGTAAGTGCACGAAAAAGGGCGCATCCCCGACCGCCGGACGCGCGCACAACACCGCATGGCCCAAGCCCAGCGGTTCACCCTGACGCAGGTAAACGCAACTCGCGTCAGCAGGCAACATGCCTCGCAACAATTCAACCAACTCGTGCTTGCCGGATTCCAGTAAAGCACGCTCCAGCTCGGGATCCCAGTCGAAATGATCTTCGATAGACCGCTTCGACGCGCCGGTGACGAAGATCAAGGTTCGCGCTCCTGCCTCCAGCGCCTCTTCCACCGCATGCTGGATGAGCGGCTTGTCGACGATCGGCAACATTTCCTTCGCCGCGGCTTTGGTCGCCGGCAGAAACCGAGTGCCGCGACCGGCAACGGGAAATACCGCGGTAGTAATAGTGGTACCCAAAATGTAGCGCTCCGTCTTTAGGGGATGGGTATGATACCGCAGCCGATAGAACGGGGGCCCCAACGGGCCCGCCGTTTACTGACCTGCAGCGCATCAGCGCTTGGTTTCGACCTGGATATTGGCGCGGTTCTGCTCAACGATCCATT
>JAHEKG010000309.1 GCA_024638475.1 Rhodospirillales bacterium
CCCTCGATTTTCCCGAGCACTTCGTTCGCCGCTCGGCTGCATTGGGACATCAACGAGAACAGCCTCATTCGCTATGGCATCTTCGACGGCGTACCGGGCGATCCTAATGATGCGTCAGCTACAGCGGTGCGTTTCAACGGCCGCGATGGTTTCCTGCAAGCGCTGGAATTCAACCACATGCTTCCCAACGGAACCCGTTTAGGCGTGGGGGGTTTTTCCTATAGCAAAGAGTTCGACACCATCAATCAGACCGACGCGCTGGGCAATCCCGTCCGGGACGACGGCAACTCTGGCGTTTACGCCTTCGCCGACGCTACGGTCTACGAGGACGCGGATGGAAGGACAGTAACCGCGTTCATTCGCTATGGGATCGCCAACGAAGAACTAAACCCCTTAAAAAGCTATCTGGGCTTCGGCGCGGCCGTAACCGGAATCCTGCCCAGCCGGCCCACCGATCAATTGGGTTTGGCTGTCGCTTCGGCACGTAGCGGGGACAATTTTAGCGCCGCCGCCGGCGCCGACTCCCACGAGACCACCATCGAGTTGACCTACAGCGCTCGGATCAACGATTGGCTGCGCATCCAACCGGATCTGCAATACATCGTCAATCCCGGCGCCGATCCGGCATTGCGGAATGCCTTCGTTGTGGGTATTCGTTTCGAGGTTGCGTCCGGATTTGGCTTCAACTAAAAGGGACAACCCCTTTTTTAGCGCGTGTTCCGGTACCAACGCGCACGCTCAGGATTTGTTTAGCATGGTGAGCTGGTAACGGGCTTTCCCTCGATACGAAGACAACACGGCCAGGCGAAACGGATCGTCCGTCACCCAAATGTGGTAGCTGAAATGAGCCGATTCGAGACCGTCCGCATGGTCAACTTCTCCCGAACACAGATGTAACGTATCGAACTCGCCGGCAGGCACCCGGATCCGCTCGACGCCGACCCGCTCGACACCGTAGGCCTTGGTCGCGAGCGTTGGGCCCGTCGCACCCTGTTTGTTTAGCGTCGACGTCAATAAAGTGACCGCGCGGCGTTGGCCATCCTCCAATGGCGCAACGCCCGCGAGCATCCAGGCGTCGCCCACGAGCGCGTGGCAGCAAAAAGCAAACGGCTCGGCAGGGATCGGCTCGGCGATGCGCACGCGCCCATCAACAGCGGTAAACGCTTCGCACTCGGCCTGTTCGCTCGAGAAGGTATACCAAGCCGTGCCCGTGAATCCGCCGCCGGCGTCGATTCGGACATAGGCATCCTGCGGGCGCAGGTTGGCATCCACGGCGAATACCGAATCCCGCTCCACATCGGGCGCATCCGTAATTCGACAGTGGGCTCGCTGCACCATGCGGCCGTCGGCATGGCGGGTGATCGTGAAACGCTCGCCGCCATGCTGGCGGCCCCGGTCGGCGTCCGCATCGCTCAAGTAGGCGATTTGGCCGACGAGTGTGGATCGATCTGCCTGTCGTGGGGTCATTAAGCACCTAAAATAGTCGGAAAACCGGGACTCCAGTCTAGCCTTGGGCAACCCAGTCGTGGTACACAGCTCTTTGAGGAACGGAAAACCCACCGAAAACAGGCAGATACATGGCTATTCCAGGCTCCATTACGCCCAGCAAACAGCTCGAAGACGTGAGGTACGAGATTCGCGGCCGCCTGGCCCGGCGCGCCCACGAGCTCGAACTGCTGGGCTACGAAATAATTTCCCTCAACATCGGCAATCCCGGCGTCTTCGGCTTCCGCACACCCGAGACCATGCGCCTGGCCATCATCGAAAACCTGAGCGCGAGCGAAGCCTATTGCACGCAGAAAGGCGTTTTCCCCGCACGCGAGGCCGTGGTGATGCAACAGCAGAACCGCGGGGTCATGGATGCTGCCGCCGATACCGTCTTTATTGGCAACGGGGTGAGCGAACTCATCGATCTGAGCCTGCGGGCGCTGTTGAACCCCGGCGACGAAGTGCTGATCCCCAGCCCCGACTATCCGCTATGGACCGCCGCCACCGTCTTGAACGGCGGCCGCGCCGTTCACTATCCGTGTCCGGAAAGCAGTGGCTTTCAACCCGACCTCGAAGCACTGGAGGCGCTCATCACTCCGCGTACGCGGGCCCTCGTGATCATCAATCCGAACAATCCCACCGGCGCCGTCTACTCCCGCGAGTGTCTAACCAAGATGGTGGAACTGGCCGAACGCCACGGCCTCGTCGTCATGTCGGACGAGATTTACGACCAGATGATTTACGACGACGCCGAGTTCGTTCCGGTGGCCACACTTTGTCACGATACGCTGTGCGCCACCTTTAGTGGACTCTCCAAGGTTTATCGCGCCTGCGGCTATCGGGTCGGCTGGATCTCGTTTAGCGGTGCGCTGGATCGCAGCGAAGACTACTTAACCGCGATGGACCTGCTGTCGGCGCTGCGCTTGTGCAGCAATGTGCCCGGCCAGTGGGCGGTGCAAACCGCCCTGGGCGGCTATCAGAGTATTCAAAAACTCTGCAGCCCCGGGGGCCGGTTGTTCGAATCCCGCCAGGCCGTCATCGACGGCGTCGCCGCGAGCCCCTTCCTGAGCGTCGTCAAACCCCACGGCGCCATGTACGGTTTTATCGGCGTGAATTCGAAGGTTTTTCCAGACTTCGACGACGAAGAATTTGCCATGGAATTGCTTGAGCACCAACACGTGCTCATCGCGCCGGGATCGAGTTTCAATACACAGTATCGGGACCATTTTCGCATTACCACGCTGCCCGATGTGGACACGTTAACGGAAGTATTCCGCCGCATGAACGTGGTTCTGGAGCACATGGCCGCCAAACCACCCCGCCTGGGTCTAGCCAGGAACGTCAACGAAGCGGCGTCTTAGGCTCCGCCCGACAACGAGGAACTTTCACGTGTAAAGTTCCTCGTGTAGCTGAAACCGCCGGACCGCGAACGGCGAGGCACTAAGGGATATCTTCTGTTCACGGACCGGTGTCCGGCAACTGAACTAGTGGCGCTCCGCCGCCTACTCCACAACACTCTTCGTTGCCTAGCAAGTTGAAGCCATCCTAGGCTGCAACCAGCATTCAAGTCGATGAAATTGGGGAACGAAAAATGCGCATGATCAAGACGCTGTTAAAGGTTGTGTTGGGGCTGGTATTAGTGGTCATCGTCCTCGTCGTCGGCTCCGTGCTGACCCTGCGGGCCAGCGTCCCCACAACGGATTTCGGTGTCGCCGCGCCGCTTGCTGCCGTGGAAGATCCGCGCCCGGTGTTGGTGTATGGGGGAACCCGCAATACGGGCTACGAGGTAGTCAAGCTGCTGCGGGCGCGGGGCCAGGCCGTGACCGTCGCCGTGCGGCCGAGTTCGGATCGCAGTCTCGTGGCGCCGTTGGGCGTGCAATTCGTCGTGGCCGATGCCATGGATGAAAGCGCCGTGAACGAGGCGATTGTGGGCAGTGATTATCAGGCCATCATCACGACCATCGGTTGCTTTAGCTGCGAACCACCACCGGACTTCTTGGGTAACCGCAATATCATCGACGCTGCCGTCGCCAACGGCGGGCCGCGCATCATCCTGGTCACCAGCATCGGCGCGGGCAACAGCAGCGAATATACCAACCTGCTCACGCGCCTAGTGCTGCGGAAGATTCTGCCGCTCAAGACAGAGGCCGAAGACTATCTGCGCGCCAGCGGTTTGGAGTACACGATCATCCGCCCCGGCGGGCTGATGGCGGAGGACATCACGCCCACCAGCAACACCGGGTTGTTATACGATGATCACACCACCTTCGGTTTCATCCACCGCTCCGACTTGGGCTATCTGATCGTCGCGGCCCTGGACGACAAGCGCACCCTGAGTAAGACGCTGGCCGCGGTAGACCCCGGCGCCGACACGCCATTCTAGCCTAGCGCGGGCGCGAGGCTTGATCGGCCTAGATCGGCCTAGATCGGCGATAGCGCGATTTGCGCGGCCTTACGGATGAGCTTCTCGTCCTGGAAATAGTTTTCCGCCGGGATA
>JAHEKG010000310.1 GCA_024638475.1 Rhodospirillales bacterium
CCCAGCGGCCGTCCACGGCATAGGTTCGGTTGTAGTCGTTGGAGTCGCCGAAGCTGCCGGTTTCTTGGCGGCTGACGACGAGCGCGCCCAGCGCCGAGCGATTGGGCAGGTCCTGGCGGACCCGCGCGACGGTGAAGTTATCCGCCGGCACGAGTTGCCCCAGGTCCTCCGTCTGCATATGCAGGAAGCCGACGTTGGTTTCACCCACTCTGCCGGATACGCGGGCACCGCCAAGAATCGGGATGGCCTCACCCGCAGCAGAGATGCCGATGCGGCGACTGAAAAACAGCTCCGCCAGGCTGGGCGCGCCCACAGCAAACAGGCCTGAGTTTTCCAAGAAAAACGGTCGCTTTTCGGGAAAGAACAGATTGAAGCGATCCAGGTTGACCTGCTGTTCGTCGACTTCAACCTGGGCAAAGTCCGTGTTGTAGGTGACGTCGAGGGTCAGCGCCGGCGTGATGCTGTATTTCAAGTCGAAACCCACGTCGCCCGATGAGTCGCTAGCTGCGGAACCGGCTCGCCGGCCCTCCGCAAGCACGTAGGGCACGATCTTCAGGTTGCGCTGCCGCGGCACCTCCAGGTCGCGCAGTTCGCCGGCGTCAATCAGGCGAAACAGCGTGTGCTGGCGCCCCAACGGCGACCAAAACGCCGTTTCGTTCCGTCGGCGAATGTTGCGCTGGATGTTGATACCCCAGGTTTGCACCTTCTGGCCGCCATAGCGCACCGTCTTGAACGGGATGGCGAATTCGGCGCTCCAGTGGTCGTCGGCAATGCGGGTCTTGACGTCCCAGGCGCCATCCCAGTTGATATTGAAACCACCGCCCGCGCCGGAGACCTGGCGACCGGCATTGGCAAATGGCCCCCCGGAACCCTCTTCGCTGACCTGACCGTCGTATTCGATACCCACCGGATTGGTGCCGAACACGAAGCCGTTTTGCCCGTCGCCATAAGTGTCCAGCACGATGCGCAGGCTGTCGGTCTCATCCAGGTCGCCATCACGCCGGCTGTCGGAGATGACGATGGCCTGGGCATCGTCGTCGTAGCAGATGATGCCGAAGTACAGTGTGTCATCGGTATAACCCACGCGTACCTCCGTGCGCTGGGAAGCGGGCTGCCCCGCGTCGGGTTTGGTCTGTACGAACCCGCCCCCTGCGGGCACGCTGTCCCACACCGGTTCACCGCTCACCCGGCCATCGAGCAATGGCGCTTGATCAAGGCGGGACGGCGACAAAGACTTACCAGCTGCTTGCGCCTGTCCGAGGGCAATAAGCAGTGGCAACCACAACAGAGCCGATGTTGTCATTCGCGGGGGCTTAGTCACAGCTGCGGTTTGCTTAGGAGTAAACACCGGACCGATCATACACCGTGGTTCCCGCAGGTAGCGACAACCTAGGCAGCCTCCTATTGTATGAACCGCGACTCGTCTTCATATCTGAACGCGTAGTTTTACGCCTCCAACATGGTACGGTAACACCGCCAGACTCGAACGGAGCTTTAGTTTAATGTTAGTCCTCCCTATTCGGTTCTACCGGTGAGGTATGGAGACCCACGTACTCCTACTCCATATTGCTGCGATTATCTTGACCGCACGGATATTTTCCGAAATCGCAGCTCATTTCGGTATTCCCCGTGTTATCGGCGAATTGTGCTCCGGGGTCGTTCTTGGGCCTAGCCTTTTCGGCCTGATTGAGCCTAGCGAGCCTCTTAGGCTACTTGCCGAGATCGGGATAATCCTGTTGTTGTTCGAAGTGGGGTTGAAAACGGATCTAGGCCGTCTGCTGCACGCCGGCCGGGGCGCTTTGATGCTGGCTATTGGCGGTTTTGTGCTGCCCTTCCTACTCGGTCTTGGCATTTGCTACTACACGTTTCATCTCCCGCTACTGGTCTCAATGTTTGTGGGCGGTACCCTCACGGCAACAAGCATTGGGGTTACGGTGAGAATCTTAGAGGATCTAGGTCGTGAATCGAGTGCCGAGGGTCAGATTGTATTGGGTGCAGCCGTTGTGGACGATTTGCTAGGCGTCGTGCTACTCGCAGTGCTCTACGAATTTTCGATCGCCGGAACGGTAAGTATTGCTAACTCTGGCAAAGTCATGGTCTTTATGGCCATATTTTTCACCTTGGCACCTATACTGGCGAAGGTACTATCAGCGGCGATTTATCGGTTTCACGCTGAGAGTAAAGCGCCAGGCGTAATTCCCATCGCATTGGTTGCTTTGGTGCTCAGCTTTGCAGCCCTCGCTCATGCCGTGGGGGCGCCAGAGCTGCTGGGTGGCTTCGCAGCGGGAATCGCGCTGTCGCGCCGCTTTTTCCTACCGCTGGGAATCACTCTCCGCGTCGACCCCGACTTCAGCCGGGAGATCCATGAACAGATGCGGCCCATCATTCAATTATTTACGCCTATTTTCTTTGCTATGGTCGGCCTATCCTTAGATCTCTCTGCGGTAGATTGGAGTTCACCATTTGTCTGGGTGTTCTCACTTACACTGGCTGTTGTAGCGATCGTTGGAAAGTTAGCGGGCGGGCTACTGGTTCCAGAAAATCGGTACGCGCGCGTGGCGATCGGTATGGCCATGGTTCCGCGCGGAGAGGTTGGGCTGATCTTTGCCGAACTAGGCCGGGTGTCGGGAATCTTTAACAATGAGGTGTACGCAGCGATAATAATTGTTGTTGCATACACGACGCTCTTGTCCCCATTTTGGATCAAGGCTTACTATCGAGTGTTCGGCGCCAAGTTTATTGAGTGAGCGCTTCGGGTCACCTCGGCGGGCGACTACACCACGGCCCGGGGACATCGGGGTAGAATAAGGTCCGATGAAGAATCAATCTGACACTGTTTTTCGACTTTGCTCCGCCACCAGCCTGGCCTTCGCCCTGTTGGCGGTCCAGATGCTTCCCGTCGAGGGTGCCGAAACTGACAACGCGGCAATTAATTTCTGGGCCAAGGGCACCTACGAATACGGCAAGCTGGATAGCGATCTCATCCGCGGCCACGAAGACTGGACCCTGACCGTTCATCCCGATGAAACCCGTACCCTGCAAGCGTTCGTTAATTTGCATGACGGCGATCATCAGACCAATGTCATTCTCCGAGTGGCTAGCAACTTCAGACCCCTGGAGGGTTTTTTGAGCGTCTGGCGCAGCGGCGTCTACGGCGGTGCCGGATGGTACCGTATCGACGGCGACCAGTTATCCGCGTCGGTCGCCGGGCCGCGAGGCCAAGCCACCCACAAGGTTACCGTCCCGGAGCAGGTTTCCTTGCGGGTGCATCCGGTGATCACCGAGGGTTGGCAGGTGTGGTCTTACGATCGGTCGCTGGACGGACCCCAACAGGGCGTCGTCTACAACGTCGTGACAATCGGTAACCCGCCCGTGCCGGGTATCGGTGTCTTGCTCGAACACCGCATTGACTACCACGGACCGGAAACCGTGACCGTCCCCGCCGGTACGTTTGTGGCCGAACATTACACCTTCTACGATGGGCGCTACGATATCTGGTTGTGGGGCCCGCAGCGAATCCTGGTCCGCTATGCCAACTACGGGAACGGTCATGAGTATCGATTGACTGCACTCGAAACCGGCGACTAGGGGCGGCTTGTGAGATTATTCCGGTTGTTGGGGGTCGTTTGCTGCTGCGCATTGGCGAGTGTTGCAATGGCCGCGGAGCTCGAATTTCGAACGCTCGAGGGGTTCGGCGGCATCCCCCTGGCGGTGGTTCAAGCGGGCAACCGCGCGGGGCCGCCGGTCGTGTTCGTCCACGGTAGTTCCCAAGCCGCCCGCGTTTGGCATAAGCAGTTTGCCGACGCCGACCTCGGCGCTGCCTTTCATCTCATCGCCTTCGACTTGCGCGGACACGGTGCGTCGGGCAAGCCCTGGCAGGCGGATGCGTACGGCGCGGACGCGTTCGCCGGTGACGTCAAAGCCGTCATCGAGGCAACGACTACCTCTAAGGTCGTGCTCGTGCCTTGGTCCTATGGCGG
>JAHEKG010000311.1:0-3025 GCA_024638475.1 Rhodospirillales bacterium
TTCCCCATCCGGGGGTTGCTCCCGGCGCCCCCACGTTGGCGAGAAAATGATCGCGGATGGCCAAGATACGACCCTCATTATCGAGGGCGATCTCAATGTCGTGTTCTTGTTCCCGGCCACCGATCAGCAAGCACTCCGCTCGGTTTTCCACCCATTTGACGGGCCGTTTCGTCAGCTTGGCCAGCAGGCACACCAGCGCTTCTTCCGGATGTCCGTGCATCTTGAGGCCGAATGCGCCGCCCATGGCCGGGGCGATGATGCGCACACGGTTTTCCGCCATGCGCAACGCCTTGGCTAAGACGAACCGCAGCGGGTGCGGGTTCTGCGCCGTCGCATACAACGTAACGGCCTGCTCGCGATCGTCCCATACGGCATTGTAAGCACGGGTTTCGATGGGTTGCGCCGCCTGCCGATGTACACGCAGGTTCAGCTTGACGACATGATCCGCAGCCTGGAAAGCGGCATCGCAATCGCCCCCCGCAAACGGTACCTGCATGATGAAATTGTCGTCCCAACCGGCAACGACGCGCGGGGCATCGTCCTTAGCGGCTTCGCGCGCGTCGACGACCGCGGGAGTCGTTTCGTAATCCACCCTGACCCTGGAGGCCGCGTGATGGGCGGTTAACTTGTCCGTCGCAACAATGACCGCAACTGGCTCGCCGTAATAGCGAACCCGGTCTACCGCAAGGCAATGCAGGTCCGTGGTCTTGCCACCGAATACCGCGGGATCGATGTAGTGCGGAATCGGGTCGAGGTGCTTAGTCGCTTCGCCACCATCCATGGCCAGTACCACGCCCGAGATTTTTTTCGCGTCGCCCAGGTCTACGCTGCGAATCCTGGCCGCCGCATGGGGACTGCGAACGACATGGGCATAGAGTTGCCTGTCGAAAACGAAATCGGCCGTATATTGGGCCTGACCCGCAACAAAGGCGGCGGCGTCCAGGGCCCGCGTATGACTACCGACGTAAGGTTGTTCCGCCAACAGGCTTAACTCCTACCGAAGATTACCGACCAGCGACTCATTGCCCCAGATACGTTAACAGGTCTTTATAGACTAGTGGCTGGCGGTCGTGGGAGCTGACTAATGCCCCGACACCTTCCAGGCCATATTGTCGAATACCGTCATTTAACGACACCGCTGCGTGAAACGGAAGGATGTCCGCTGCCGGTTGCTTTTTCCCGGCACGGATATCCCGGGCCAAACCGCCCATGTAGAGGTCGCCGGAGTACAACACCTCGTCGCCCTCGACATAGGCGAATACCATGTCGCTGACGTGGCCCATGGCGAGCGGATAGATGACCACGGGTCGGGTGCCATCCTCTATTTGGTACGGTTCGTCTGCGGGGACGCCGACGATGTCCAGCGGCCTGGGATTTCGGTCGAGCGCATCGGGGAGTATCTTGGAGGCCGGCCGTGATGCTTGATTTTCGTAGAAGTCAACCGCCGCGGCGTGGACCACCACAGTTGCTCCCGCGGCGATATACGGGCGGATTCCCGCGGCGTGATCGTTGTGAAAGTGAGACACGGACACATGGGTGATGGGCTTGTCGGGATAGCGTTCGCCAATCCACTTGATGATCTCTTCACCCTTGAGGTCGTTCATGCCCGGTTCTATCACGACGATGCCGTTGTCTTGTTCGACGACGAATGTGTAGACGCCGTCGATGGGGCTAGCAAACAGCAGGTGAATGCCTGGCCTGATGTCGACGACATCGATCGTCGGCCGAGCGACACCGGCGAAGCCAAACCCCAATGTGGACTGACTCAATCGAAGGGCGCGTTGGGCCACCTCTTCATCGTGCACATAGGTAACCCCTTCGGGTACCGCAAATGTATCTGCCGCGAACTCAGGATTCACTACGATCTCGGACCGAGTTGAGTCGATCCGTGGCGCGCCAGCGAAGGACATGCGCACGCGTGTTGGGAAACTCACCCCGCCCACCGTTTGCCAATCGTCATAGTTGACTTCCAGCGGCACGTCACCGTAGACCAGATCCCATTCCATGGTCGACACCTTGGAAAGCCGCCCGGTCTGCTTGTGGACAAACACCGTGATGGGGAACACCGGGTCCTCGACCACCAGCCGATGATGAGCTGCCGTATCGATAGCTGTCGCCGCATGCCAATCGTTGAGCCAATCTGAATCGACCTCGACCTTCTCGACCATTTGGTTGTAAAAGTCCGTGCCTTCGTTGCGCCGCAGCCACGCTTCGCTGGCGATCAGGGAGCGTTTGCCGGTTTGCCGGACCCGAGCCAAGGTAACAGGTAACGCTTCTTCCGAAGTAAACCGTCGGCCAGCCGCGGCACCATCCCCATCGGTACCAGCTACCGATACCGCCGCCGGATTGGCAAGCAACTCTTGTAAAATGACGTGCGGGTTCAGCAGGCGTTCGGTTTTCTTCGTCGCAGCCAGCCGGTCCGGAGTCGCTGGCCGTTGATTCTTTGCCAACATGCCCAAGAATCCATCGTCATGAAGATAGCCAGCGTTGCCGATAACCAATTCCGTGTTCTTGCGTTCAAGCAAGCTATTGTCGCGGTCGGAAAACAGTGTCAGCACATCCAGGCGCAGTCGGTCCGCTTGACTGCGAACGGTGGTGGAGGCCGTCGCCAGCTGCATGAGTCCGCTACCCGGCTCAGGGCCCTGGCCTATGATGTAGTAGTTGCGCTCCGCGTGCATGGAATAGCCGTGGAGATTTGCCAATGCATCGCGACCGCCCATGGCATCGGCTGCGGTGGTCAAGATCGCTGCCGCATCGAGGGGTGCCGCCGTCGGGGAGGCGGGATCCGCTGGCTGCTCGGTGGAGCAATTGCTCAGGCTAACCGACAGCGCGAGCAATGCGGGGACTGCCAGGAAACGGGAAGAGTAGGTGGTGAACATGATGGCAGTGACCCCTATGTTAAATTTGTAACCGGTTGATTTTATTTTAAATTCGAGCCCGGATTTATTTTCTCTCGTCGCGCGGCGGTTCATCGCAGGTGTGGCGGATTGCGCTCGACGGCGGCGAGGCAATCAAGGTAACGAAT
>JAHEKG010000311.1:3035-3979 GCA_024638475.1 Rhodospirillales bacterium
GCTCGCGCGGTGGCTGATGTATCGGGTATGATGACCGTGCTAATTTATCATTTGCTAATTTAATAATCAAACCACACTTGCCGACCCACGCCTCATCCGTAGGCCGGCAATAAGTGGCGTGCAGAGGTTGCCGCATGGGACAGACAGCTAAGCCGGACGATACGCCCTGGCCATCCAGCACCATGGCCTGGTACGCGGTGGCTGTGCTGTTCGTGGCTTACACATTTTCATTTGCAGACCGCATTATTCTGAGCCTGCTGGTGCAACCCATTAAACAAGACCTCGCCTTGAGCGACACGAAGATCAGTCTGTTGCATGGGTTTGCCTTCGCCATCTTTTATACGTTGATGGGCATCCCGATCGGTCGTTTAGCGGATCGTTACAGTCGCCGCGCGATCGCCGCCGCAGGGATTGCGGTGTGGAGTTTCATGACTGCGGTATGCGGTATCGCGCGGGGCTATTGGGAGTTGTTTTCCGCTCGAGTGGGCGTCGGCGTGGGCGAGGCTGCATTATCGCCGGCCGCCTTTTCCATGATTGCGGATCTATTCCCGCCGCAGAAGTTGGGTCGGGCGTTGAGCGTCTACACGATGGGCGCGTTCGTTGGCGCGGGGCTGGCGTTTATTATCGGCGGCGCGGTCATTCAGAGTATTACCAGCTCGCCCGAAATTACGCTGCCCATCGTCGGTACCATCCGTTCCTGGCAAGCGGCGTTCTTCATCGTTGGTCTACCGGGTCTATTGGTCGCCGCCGCCATGTTCACCGTGAGGGAACCGGTTCGGCGCATCAATGCCAACGCGCTGGCGGGCAGAAACAGCGACGAAGTAGTGCCGATCCCCGAGGTGGTCGACTATATCCGTCGGCGTTGGCAAGTTTATGGCAGCCACTTCCTAGGATTTGCGTTGCTGGCCATCGTCTCCAATGGCTTGTTTGCCTGGGCGCCGGCT
>JAHEKG010000312.1 GCA_024638475.1 Rhodospirillales bacterium
CATGGTAGTCAGCCAAGAAGAAAAACGACTCCGCATCGGGCAACCCACTGGCGGCCACGCCGGGGCGGATAGCCCCTGCGTAGTTACCCAGGTGCGGTGTTCCGGTCGTGGTTATTCCGGTTAGGACAACTGTCTTACTCATCGCTAGTAGCCGGCCGCGTGACCGTCCTTGCGGGACTCCGACGCACCGTAGTAAACCCCTTGCAGCTCATCCCACATGATAGCTTGATATCCTCCGTATACCCCAGAGGCATCTTTCAACCCGTGTCCCATGTCAGTCAACGCGGCGCGGACCTCCGCGCCGAACCCGGACTCCAACGACACCCAGCCACCGTCCTGCATCGAACTACCCGTGGGCCCGCTGGAGCCGCCGTGGTAAATCCGCGGTGCATCGCCCGCTTGTTGCAGGCCCATCCCAAAATCGATCAGGTTGACCAACACCTGCACATGACCCTGTGGTTGCATCGCACCGCCCATGACGCCGAAAGATAACCAGGGCTTGCCGTCACGCGTAACGAAAGCCGGGATGATGGTATGAAAGGGCCGCTTGCCGGGCGCATAAACGTTGGGATGCTGCGGGTCCAGGCTGAATAGCTCGCCGCGGTCTTGCAACACGAATCCCAAACCGGGCGGGGTCATGCCGGAGCCCATGCCAATATAATTGCTTTGAATGAGCGACACCATCGTACCGTCACTGTCGGCAACGGTAAGGTAAACGGTGTCGCCGACCCCAAGCACGGCAGGGTCGCCGTGGCCGTAGGCCGTAGCCGCCTTGCGCGGGTCGATGAGGGCGCGGCGCTCTGCGGCATAGGTCTTGGAGATCAATGCTGCTACCGGTACCTCAGCGAAAGCCGGATCGGCATAGAATCGCGCGCGATCTTCGAAGGCTAGTTTCTTAGCCTCGACCAACAGGTGTATGTAGTTCGGGTCGGACAAGCTCAACGCGGCGAGATCGTAGGCTTCGAGAATGTTCAGCATTTGCAGCGCCGCGATACCTTGACCATTCGGGGGCAACTCCCAGACATCGTAGCCGCGATAATTGGTCGCCACCGGCGCCACCCATTCCGACCGATGCTCGGCCAAATCTTTGGCCGCGAGGAACCCGCCGTTGTCTTTCATATATCGCTCGATGGTATCGGCAACCTCACCCCGATAAAACCCGTCCCGGCCCATCTCGGCGATGCGCCGGTAGGTATTGGCGAGGGCCGGGTTGCGGAAGATCTCGCCGGCGGCCGGCGCCTTGCCGCCCGGCATGAACACATCTGCAAAACCCGGATAACCTTTTAGGTTTTCGGCATTCCTCGCCCACAGCTCCGCAATAACCGGCGAGACGGGGAAGCCCGCGTCGGCGTAGCGAATAGCCGGCGCCAGCAAGGCCTTCATCGGCAGCTTGCCGAAGCGCCCGTGCAACGCAAACCAGCCGTCCACCGCGCCCGGCACGCTGACCGACAACGGGCCGAACGGTGGGATGGCCTCAATGCCTTGGTCTTTGAAATAGGCGAGCGTCAACGCCTGCGGCGAGCGACCGCTGCCGTTTAGCCCATGCAGTTGGCCTTGGTTACCGTCCCAAACGAGCGCAAACAGGTCCCCCCCCACGCCGCTGCCGGTGGGTTCCATCAACCCCAGGGCCGCGTTGGCGGCGATTGCCGCATCGACGGCGGTACCGCCGGCCTTCAAAATGTCCAGAGCGATCTGGGTTGCCAGTGGCTGGCTCGTCGCTGCGATACCTTGGCGGGCCATGACCACGGAACGGGTGGTATACAACTCGCCGTTTGGGCGCTCTACCGCCATGACGTCACTCCCGATTAGAACCGCCAACGCGGCCGCGAAGGCCGACCGAGGCCTGGATTGTCCCATGCTGTGCCCCTGAACTCACTTGGCGTGCAAACGCTTGCTTCGGATGATGCCCTAGGAACAGGACCCTGTTAACCTTTGTCGACATGCACGAACACTATGACAACCATCTTGCCGTGAGATTGGACCAATGGCGGCAGGCCTCGCAGCGGTCGGGTTACGCCGGCGTGGTGATTTTCGCCGGCAATCGGCAGTTATGGTTTCGCGACGATCAAGGTTACCCCTTCAAGGTCAACCCCTACTTCGCCGGCCTCGTCCCACTGCTGGACCACCCGAATTGTTGCATCGCGATCGACGCCGACGGCGCTAAACCGCAGCTACTGTACTGGCAAACCGAGGACTTCTGGCATCAGCCACCGTCGGATCCGACGGGCTATTGGGTTGATCACTTCGATGTCGTCGTCGTCTCGAACCAGGCTGCGATTCAACAAGCCTTACCCGCCGATCAAGAACACTGGGTCGCGATCGACCCGGCCGGCTCAGCCGCGGCGAACTTCGCCGCCACCAACCCCGAGACGGTCTTGACGGCAATCGATTTTCAGCGCGCTGTCAAGACCGATTACGAGCTGGCGTGCATGCGGGAAGCGAGCCGTATCGGCGTGAACGGCCACCGAGCCGCGCATGCGGCATTTTTGTCGGGCGCCTCAGAGTTCGATATTCATCAGATCTATTGCCAGGCAAGCGGGCAAACCCAGCACGAACTGCCCTATGCCAATATCGTGGCCTTAGCCCCCCACGGCGCGATCCTGCATTATCAGCATCAGGCGCGCAGCGTCGACTCGGCACCGGCGTTACTGATTGACGCCGGTGGCCAGTACCTGGGGTACTGTGCCGATATCACGCGCACCTGGTCGACGGACGCCGACTTCGAAGCATTGATCGACGCCGTCGATGCGCTGCAGCAGCGCATCTGCGCCGAGGTGCGTGACGGCTACGAGTTTCCGAAGCTACACGCGTTTGCGCACCAGCAACTTGCGTCCCTCATGGCCAACGCCGATATCCTGGAATCCAGCGCCGACGAAGCGCTAGCAAAGGGCATTACATCGGCGTTTCTGCCCCACGGTTTAGGCCACTTGTTGGGGCTGCAGGTCCACGACCGAGGCGGCCACAGCGCCGATGTCGCCGGCACTCCGCTACCGCCGCCGGACGCGCATCCGTGGCTGCGGCTTACCCGGCCATTGCAGACGGGCATGGTCGTTACGATCGAACCTGGCATCTATTTCATCGAGTCGTTACTCGCACCCCTCCGCGCGGGCGCGAGCGCCAAACTCATCAATTGGCGACGCGTTGATCAGTTGACGCCGTTGGGCGGTATTCGGGTAGAAGACAACATCTGTATTACCGGGCGCGGGCACGAGAACCTCACTCGCGACGCCTTCGCCGCGATCGACGGCTGTTGATGGTAATATCGTAGGTTCCAGGCCGCGAGGTTGCCCATGCTTAAACAACATCCCCACGCCGTACTCCCCAGCTCCACGAAGGATGAAGCAGCGCGGCAAGAGTACGTGTTTAGTCTAGGAAACTTTATTCAAAACAGCGTTAATCCCGGACTACAAACAGTTTACGAAGCAAGGGCCAAGCCGCGCTTCGTCGCCGAACATGCTCGGCCGCCCGCCGACCGGCATGAAGTTCGCAAGGCGATGAACGCAGAGGTCTTTTGCCAATTGGCAAGTTCGATGCAACGGACTGCACAGGAGATGTTGTGGAATTCCGTCGACGAAAGTATCCAGCGCCAACGCCCGCGACTCATCGCAGCAGCCGAACAACTCGCGGCTGAACCGCGTTTCGGCAGCCTCGAATTGAATCCCGACTTCGAGATCCCCCGCTATATCACCCACAACGACAATCATGCCATGCCGGGAGGCTACAGCGCTGACCTGTGTGCGGGAGACGTCAGCGCAGGCGCGCTCTACGATCGTGGCGGTTTCATTTATACCCAGGGATTGTTTGGGCCGCGCATGGATGGTTTGGGTCGCGCGGCGATCAACTTTGTGCGCAGCCGTTATCCCGCGCTGAGTCCGCGGCGCATCCTCGACGTCGGCTGCACTGCCGGCGGCCCCGCCGTGGCGCTGGCGGAAGCGTGGCCCGATGCCGAGACCCACGCCATCGATGT
>JAHEKG010000313.1 GCA_024638475.1 Rhodospirillales bacterium
ATCAGATCACCCTTGATCACCAGATCGCAATCCTCGGCGCGCCCCATGCTGACGTTCTTGCGCTTGGCATCCATCGTGATCTCTTGGCCCTGATAACGCAGGCTCAATCGGGAAGGCTCGCCGCTTTTCGACTTGTTGCCCCAGCCGATGGTCGGCAGCATGCTCGTTGCTTCCTCGGGCTGCCAGAGTACTTCAAACAGCGCAACTTCATTGGCCTGACCGCGGACTGTGGCAACGTCAATCTGACGAACCGTGGCTCGCCACTCCGGAGACAACCGGTCAACGGTTGAGGCGGTGGTGATGATTTGTTTTGCCTTCGCCTGACTGGTCATCCGGTTCGCCGTATGCACCGCAGAACCGAAGATATCTCTGTTCTCCTGCACCACCGGACCGAAATGACAGCCGATGCGGATGGCCACATGGCCGCCACCCTCGAGCGCGAGGCCCTTGTCATTACTGATCAGATTCTGCATTTGCCGGGCCGCGTTCATCGCGTCGTCGGCGCTGGGGAACGTCGACATGACTTCATCGCCCATGGTCTTGATGACATTGCCGCCATGCTGCTCGGTTGCCTCACGCATGATTTCCAAACAGCGGCCGACCATCTCCCGCGCTTTTACGTCACCCATCTGCTCGTATAGCTGCGTGCTACCGACCACATCGGCGAAGAGGATGGCGACTTCTAGATCCTTACCCATGACGACGTTTCTTAGCGACCCAAGGCGTGCGGGTCGGCCCGATTATACTGGTTTCGTCAGTCGGCACTACCAGAACCTCTAAAAAAACCAAATGCTTGGCTGCTATTTCTCGGCTACGAGATAGGCAATCCAGGCCGGGTCGGCCTCACCCTTGGTATCTTCGTAGAATTCGCCGGTACCATCCCCATCTTCGTCGGCCTCTTCCCAGAAGGCCCTGACTTTAGAAAAGCCTGCTTCTTCAAGCAATTCCCGTAATTCTGGCAAGGTCCAGAGGCGCCATTCATAGGTGAATGCTTTCTTTATCTTGGATTTGTCCGGAAAGCGGAAATGGATGTGGCAGCGAATGTTGCCGCTGATGGGCTCGTATTTCGCCTGATGCCAGATATAGGTAAAGCCGTCCTGTTTCGTCTTTTCCTTGCACTCGTCGTAGGCCTCCGAACCGCCGAACGCGTCGATAAAGAACAGACCATCGTCATTGAGCGCGTCGCGGGCCCTGCTGAAGTAGCGTCGCATCTCGTCTCTCGTCTTGAAGATCCAGTAGCTGAAATTGAATGCGCCGACGAGGTCCACCCGATCGGTCGTGACCGCCATGACGTCTTCGCGGATCAACTTCAGTCGCGCCTGCTCTACCTCGGACAGCTTGGATACGCGATTACGCCGCCCCCAATCCAACACGGCCTGGTCAATATCGACGCCAACCGCGGAATAGTCCGGCCCCGAGCGCACCCACTGACAACTGGCACTGGCCGTGCCGCAAAAATCCTCCCGAAAGCTCTTCGGCTCGTGGCCACGAATGTCCTTGTACATCTTCTGGATCAGTTCAATTTCATCCTCCACGCTTTGCACGGATTCTTCGTAGAGTTCATGGATATCGGCGCGCTCCGCCATGGTGCCTGGACCAGCTTTGATGTTGACCGCCGTCATCGGGGCAATCTCCTATTCAATCGGTTATCGGACGGCGCACATTGTAGCCATATCGAAGCATCCGCGACAGCAGTCGCTGCGAAAGCCGGACTGTTTTAGACTTGGGGGCAGGACTAGCTGAAAACGATAGTGCCATGCGGCCAACAATACGCTTCCACCTCACCGCCCTCGCCTTGCTCGCCCTGCCGATAACCGGTGCGGGGGACCCACAACTACTCCAGCGCGCCGCCGAAGTGCGGGACCGTGCGCTGGCCGACAACCAGGCCTACGACATCGTCGCGGGGCTTACTAGCGAGGTGGGCCCCAGATTAGCCGGCAGTGACGGGGACCGGGCCGCGGTGGCCTGGGCTCTCATTCGACTGAAAGCGCTCGGCTTCGACCGCGTCGTCGCGGAAGACGTCTCCGTCCCGCGCTGGGAACGCGGGACTGCGACCGCCCGCATCGTGGCCCCCTTCCCGCAGATACTGGCGGCCGTCTCCCTTGGGGGAAGCATCGGCACGCCAGCGGCCGGCATCGAGGCGCCGGTGCTGCGGGTCGGGAACCTGGCGGAATTGAAAGCCCTAGACCGTGTGCAGGTCGAAGGCCACATTGTCTATATTGCGGGACGGACGGAGCGCAGCCGGGATGGATCAGGCTATGGTAAATCGGTGCCCAAGCGTTACGGGGGCCCGGTCGCCGCAGCATCTCTCGGCGCGGTCGCAGTCGTTATTCGCTCAGTCGGCACGTCCAACGCCCGACTGGCGCACACGGGGGCGACGACCTACATCCCGGGAAAACCACGGATCCCCGGCTTCGCCATCTCCAACCCGGATGCAGACTTGTTGGAATATCAGCTCGCCACCGGAAGCCGCGTTCGAATGGAGGTGATGTCGACGGCACGATCGCTACCGTCGGCGCGTTCCGCCAACGTCATCGCCGAAATGACGGGCAGCGACCCGGCCGCGGGCGTGATCGTGTTTGCCGCGCACCTGGACTCCTGGGACCTCGGCACCGGCGCCATCGATGACGGCGCGGGGGTCGCCATCGTCACGGAGGCCGCCCGGCAGGCCCGATTGGCGGGTCCGCCGCGACGCACCATCCGGGTAGTCCTGTATGCCAACGAGGAGCGTGGTCTGTCCGGCGCCAACGCGTACACGCAGGCCCATCTCGCAGAAATACCCGCGCATGTTTCCGCCACGGAAGCCGACTTAGGTGCGGGTCGGGTCTGGCGATTGTCCGCCCGAGTCAGCGACGAAGTCTGGCCGAGGATTCAAGGGTGGATGCCCGTGTTCGAACCGCTCGGAATCGAGCTCGGCCAAAACGACGCCCGGGGCGGCGCCGATATCGCGATCCTCGGCCGCAACGGCGTGCCTTTCGTGTCGTTTAGCCATGACGCAACCCAGTATTTCGATTACCACCATACCGCCAGCGATACGCTGGACAAGATAAACCCCGCCGATTTGTCCCAGGCGGTGGCGGCCTACTCGGCGCTTGCTTATATCCTCGCCAATGGCGCGGAGGATATTGGCCGAGTACCGAGCCCGAAAGGCACTCAATGACCGCTGGCTGCTAGCGAGCAAACCGGCGTCCTAGCCCACCGAGCTGGCGTAGCGGCTTGCCAAGGGTTCCGGCAGCGGTTGCCCAAACGGCGACATATCCACGGCCAGCAACTCCGGATGGGTGCGCTCGGCCCGCCGCAGGAACTCGAGCGGGAGCTGCTGGATGGAATCCAGCTTGCGGCCATGCCAGGTGGCGAACATATGTCCTTCACGCTCCCCCATGCCCATCCACTCGGGCCACGGGAAGATGTAGCCGCCGGCGGTGCCGGCCGGCAGAGACAACACACTAGGGTCATCAAACAAACTGCGCGGTGACCAGTTCACGGAGGTTTCGACGAACGTGGCGGGCCACGACGCCGGCGGCAAGCGCACCTGTTCGACCTTGATGAGATCATCTTCGATCAGGAACTGTTCCAAGCGCGCCCGCGGCGATGCGGCGGGATTATCCAACGATATAACGCCCTCGAGCGTATTGATGTAGCCAGGATCCCCCGTCAAGGTCATTGGCGGGACGGCGACCGTTTCAGCGCTTACCGGATTAACCGTCGCGTCAATGAAATGGCCGCGGCGCAAGTCGCGCGGGAACGACAGGTTGTGGCCATGTAGCCGGTAGACCCCGCCCCGTAGCTTGCGGTGGTGCGAGAACTCGATCCCCTCCCAGCGCACCACCGGCTCCGGCCGCGTGCCCGGAACCACCGCGAACATCGTAAAGTGGTACCAGAACAGCACGTCTGCATCATCGTGTAAGTTACGTAATATCCGGTACGCCGCCTGCTGGTGCTGCAGCGGATCGTCGAAAAACAATA
>JAHEKG010000044.1 GCA_024638475.1 Rhodospirillales bacterium
TTTGTTGACCCGCATCAGGTCCATTAAACCGAGGGTCGGCGTCCTGCGTGTGAGGGCGATGACGTTCCACGGTGGTTTGGCTGGCAACCCCGAGAATGATTGCACCTGACCACCGGGCCCCAGAATTGGATAGTCGTCGAGTGCTTTGAGGCAGGTTAGATGGGGGTCTACGCGGCGCAACAAAGATCTCAGGTTGTAGTACTGCCGGAAGAACGCGTGGAAGCCGCGCTCCATCTGGAACTCTTCGCCGCTGGCAAGCCGGTCAGTCCAGGCGCCGGCCCGCCCTCCCAAATAGTTTTCGCTCTCGGCTAATAGCACCGAAACGCCGCGCTCGGCGAGTATGGTGGCAGCGGCGACACCCGCCAGCCCGCCGCCGGCAACGACAGCGCGCTGCGGTGACGTGACGCGGGCACGTTCCCCATCACGGGGCAGCATTAGCGATTCGAAAGTCTTCCGACCCATTACCGGACTAGCAGTTAAGCGTCCATTTACCTTGAGAAGTCAAAGCATACCCGAAAAATCTCATCGTCTTTTCATACTACTTGGTCTCACTGAAGGGTGACGGTGATTCGCTCGCTGGCTCCAGGGTTCAAAAAAATCGCCGCGTCGTCGAAAGGCGGCGTCCCGAAAACGGAATCAGGATTCCTGGAAAAGCCGTAATCTTCTTTCGGTATGCCTAGTGCATTGACAGTGAGTTCTTCGTCACCGTCCTCATCATGCAAGACGGCGACCACGAACCAACCAGCGGGGATAGAGGGGAAGTCAAGAACGATTGCTCCGTCTTTTGCGGAGGCTGCCGCTGCGGACTGGTAGGTAAATGCCAGTTCCTTATCTTCCGGAAAGCCCTCGGTGGACAGGTAGATGGATCCATACACCGTGCCGACATCGCTTGCGACGCCCTTCACGAGCACTTCAACCGAGCCCTGACCGTCCGGCCGCGCTTCTGCGGCTCTTTCTGAAATCTGCGGTCCAACGCAACCCGTCAGAGCCGCCATTGCAATGGCGCACGCGATAATCCTTGTTTTCATTAGAACTACCCCTGGGAGCCACTCATCTCTAGGCTGGCCGTCAAAACCTGCTAAATGCGATCTTCAGCCATAGTTTGCCTCGTCTGACAACGGCGGGCAGCGAATGGTGGATAATGTGGGCCATGATCGCCAGATTACTTGTATTGCTGGGCTTTTTGGCCGTTGCCGGTTGGGCCACCCCCACCAGCGTAGCAGAGCAGCAACCAGCGCTGCAGGATCAGTATGGCGAAACATCCGGGTTAGCCGATTTTGCGCAACAACCGGTGCTGGCCATTGTCGTTTCCACCCGCAAGCTACGGTGGATCGGGCGTTGGGAAGCCGCGCTACGCCCGAAAGTCCCAGATCTGGTGTCAATCCGCGTTGCAGACGTAACCGACGAGCCGCCTCCTGATTTCGCGAGGGCCGCCAGTCTGCTGCGCGAGCGTGTTCCCGAAGGCATAAGCGTGCTCATCGATATGAACAACGAATGGGCGAATCGCTACGGACTCGATACCCGGGAACCCTGTCTTTTGCTGTTCGATCGCGATCACCGGATCGTCGCACAGTTTCGCGGCCGGCCGCGAAAGGCCTTACTGAACGACGTAATCGGAGCACTGCGGGATTACTTTCCACCGCAATTGGAATCATGATTGCAGCAGACTTGATCTTGGTGGGTGGAGGTCTCGCGAATACGTTGATCGCGCTGCGCCTGGCGGATAAGCAACCAAGCCTAAGGGTATTGATTCTTGAGCAGGCCAGCGCCATCGGTGGTAACCACACCTGGTCCTTTCACGGTACCGACCTCACGCCCAGGCAGAACGATTGGGTGAAGCCGCTGGTGCAATACGGCTGGGACTGTTACGAAGTGCGCTTCCCAAAGCTCCAGCGAACCTTGCCCGGCACCTATTTCAGTACGACCTCAGAGCGTCTCGATGCCGTGGCGCGGGAGCGCCTTTCGGGGCGGATTCGTACCGGCGTACACGTTGTTGAGCTGCAACCGGATCATGTGGTCCTGGCGGACGGGTCGCGGCTGGCCGGGCGGGCTGTGATCGACGGGCGCGGCGCAAAAATCAATCCGCACCTGGACGTGCGCTTTCAGAAGTTCGTTGGCCAAGTGGTGCAGCTCCAGAAGCCACATGGCCTCACGGCACCAATTATCATGGACGCTACGTTACCTCAGCACGATGGTTACCGCTTCTTGTATACGTTGCCGTTCGATGAACACACTTTATTGATTGAGGACACCCGTTACAGCGATTCCCCCGATATTGCTCCGGTAGCCTACGAAAACGCCATTAACCGGTATGCGGAAGACCAGGGCTGGAGCATCAGCAGCGTGTTGCGGAAAGAAAACGGTGTTCTGCCCGTGATCCTGGGCGGCGACATTCAGGCCTTTTGGGACGCGACGCCTCCGATTCCGCGGGCCGGGTTGCAGGCTGGCCTGTTTCATCCTGCCACAGGTTATTCGCTAGCCAATGCCGTGCGCCTCGCTGATCAACTGGCGGAGCTCCACGATTGGTCGGCCGGCAGCGTCTACCGTCTCACCCGGGAAACCAGCGAGCGTCTTTGGGGTCGCACAGGCTTCTACCGTGTTTTGAACCGGATGCTGTTTCTTGCGGCGGATTCTCATGACCGGCGCCGCGTACTGGAACGCTTCTATGGTTTGAGCAGCGGTCTGATTGCGCGTTTCTACGCCGGTAACAATACGCTGCTCGACAAACTTCGGATTCTGTCTGGGAAGCCACCGGTGAAGTTGACTCGCGCTTACAGCGCTGTGTTCAGCTACAAACCTGCTACGAGTCCCGCGTCTCTGCGGACGCATCCATAAAGCCCGCGGCGGCGAATTGTTAACTTAGCCTTTACAATAACTCTCTTCATTGAACGCCAACATCGAAAATCGTACCGGGAATTCGTCGCAAGAAGCTGCACGCGCCGTCGTCATTGGCAGCGGTTTTGGCGGCTTGGCGCTAGCCATACGGCTGCAGGCCGCCGGAGTGCCTACCGTGGTGCTGGAAGCCCGCGACAAACCGGGCGGCCGAGCCTATGTCTTCGAGCAGGAGGGGTTCACCTTCGATGCCGGCCCGACGGTACTGACAGCGCCGGCAGTGATTGATGAGTTGTTTACCGCCGGGGGCAAGAGCCGCGCGGATTACATAGAGTTTCAGGAGATTTCACCGTTTTATCGACTGCTCTGGCACGACGGAACGCGGTTCGACTACGTTGGTGAAGAACGCGAGCTGGAGGCCGCCATCGCGGCATTCAGTCCGGACGATGTGGAGGGCTACAGGCGGTTTCGAGACTATTCCCGCGCCGTTTTCGTGGAAGGCTACGAAAAGCTTGCCCACGTTCCGTTTCTGGATATCTGGAGTATGGTTCGCGCTGCGCCCAATCTTGCCAAGTTACAAAGTTTCCGCTCCGTATACAGCATGGTTGCGCGGTTCATTAAAGACGAGAAGCTGCGACAGGCATTCAGTTATCACACGCTACTGGTTGGGGGTAATCCTTTCGCGACCTCCGCGATCTACGCGCTTATTCATGCGCTGGAACTCAAGTGGGGCGTACACTTCCCGAAAGGCGGTACCGGTAAGTTGGTTGGCGCGCTCGCCCGTTTGTTTAAGGATCTGGGTGGCGAGCTGAGATTGAACGCCGCCGTTGATGAAATCGTCACGGGGCCGAGCGGCGTGATGGGCGTACGGCTGAAGGACGGCGAACAGGTACCCGCCCGCTATGTGGCGAGCAATGCCGATGTCGTCCACACCTACAAGGATCTGCTTCGCGGTAACGCTCCGGCGCGGGTAGCCGCACGAAGACTTCAGCGCAGCGATCATTCCATGTCGCTGTTCCTTATTTATTTTGGGGTTCGCGGTGACTACAAGAACTTAGCCCATCACACTATTCTTTTTGGGCCCCGCTATCGAGAATTATTGAAGGACATCTTCGATCGCGGTGTCCTGGCCGATGACTTCTCGCTCTATTTGCATTCGCCATCCTCAACGGATGCCAGTCTCGCTCCGGAGGGCCACTCTACCCACTATGTCCTCGCGCCCGTACCCCACCTCGGGCATGGGAACGTCGACTGGGAAGTCGCCGGGCCGCTGTTGCGCGACCGCATGTTAGCCAGCCTCGAGGAGCGCTGCATGCCGAACCTACGCAGCAACATTGTGACGACGCGGCTGTTTGCGCCCCCGGACTTCGAACGGTATCTGAACGCCTGGCATGGTTCGGCTTTCTCTCTGCAGCCAACGCTCACGCAAAGCGCGTGGTTTAGGGTTCACAATAGGGATAGGAAGATTCCTGGGCTTTATTTCGTCGGCGCCGGCACACATCCTGGGGCTGGGATACCCGGAGTTGTCAACTCAGCAAAGGCGACAGCGGGCCTAATGTTGGACGATTGGAGCGAGCGTTGAACGACTTAGATCGACTCGCCATTGCCGAAGCCAGCCGGTTAGTAATCCAGAAGGGCTCAAAGAGTTTTGCCGCCGCTGCGAAATTATTCGACGCGGACACGCGCGCCAGCGCTTACATGCTGTATGCCTGGTGCCGCCATTGTGATGATCGTATCGACAATCAGGAGCTCGGCTTCAACAGCAAACCCCAGTCCGCAGTGAAAACACAGGCGATCTTGAAAGAGCTGCGATCAAAAACCCAGTGCGCAATCGACAATGAGCCCTGCGACGACACTGTTTTTGAGGGGTTACGTTACGTCATTCATCGTCATCAGATTCCGGGTCGCTATCCGCTGGAGTTACTTGATGGCTTCGCGATGGATGCTACGGCCTTTGAGTATCGCAATCTCGCCGACACGTTGAGGTACTGCTACCATGTGGCCGGCGTGGTGGGCGTCATGATGGCGGCCATAATGGGAGCGCGCGGTGGGGACGTATTGCAACGGGCGGCCGATCTGGGCATCGCGTTTCAATTGACCAATATCGCCCGTGATATCCGCGAGGATGCAGAAGTTGGTCGTATTTATCTGCCCGGCGACTGGCTTGCGGGTAACGGTATTGCCAGGGAAGCGTTATTACAGCCGCAGCATAGGGGTGCGGTTGTCAACATGGTTGGAAGACTGTTGGACGAGGCCGATCGCTACTACGCCTCTGCCAATGAGGGACTTCGCGCACTGGGTTTCCGATCGGCGTGGGCTGTTTCTGTGGCACGAGTCGTGTATCGATCCATCGGCGACATCGTCCGGCAGCGCGGCGAAACTGCCTGGGATCAGCGCGTGGTGGTTGCAAAGAGCCGCAAGCTGGCGGGTGTCGGGCAGGGTCTGCTGAGCGCGGCACGCGCATGTCTGTTCGATCGCCGCACGGATCCTGTTCGGCGTGACGGGGACTTATGGACCGCGCCCACGCATTGAATCGCGCGTCGACTCAGCATTCAAACGCGAGCGCGGCAAACGGCAAACCACTGGGCGGCGGCTAGACTCGCCAAAGCCAGCAGGACTAGCAACCCTAACGGCAGCAACACCTCCGCAAAGCCCGCGTCCCGCCAGAATACCGCCGAATACGCTTCCAGGACCCAGGTATTGGGGGTAAACCAACCCAGGTCTCGGAGCCATAGGGGCATGAAAAACCTCGGTACCATGCTGCCGCCAACGACAGACGAAATCAGCACGAGCACGGTCCACAAATTACGGGCTTGACTGGGCGTTCGGCACGCCGCAGCCACGAGCAGACTCGCACCAGCGGCGGTCATACAGGCGACCAGGGTGATCACCAACCACACGCTGAACTGTGCCGGCAGATCAACGCCATAGATCAGCCACGCCGTAATGAATATGACCAGCATCTGCAGGAAACCCTGCACCACGAGGAAGATGAACTTGCCGTTCACCAGTACCGCCATGCCACCCGGACCTACCATGATGCGTTCGAGAATGCCGGACTCCCGTTCTTCAGTTAGCGAAACCGCTCCCTGCATGCAACTGAACAGCAGAAATAGGAATGCGACTGCCCCTGCGTAATAGGCCACGTGATTAGTCGCCGCCGAGCGGCCGGCCACATCCTGGCGTTCGATCATCTGGCCAAACGACCAGCCACTTTCGACACCGGCCTTGGCGTCAGCGCTCATTTGCGCCAGACCGGTTGCGATTTCCTCCCGCTGATCTGCGTTTAGCTCGACGAATTGGTCCTCGATGACGTCGACGACGCTGCCCAGCGCAACGTCCGGCAGCGCCTCGAAGTAGGCTTTTTGAATCTGCCCGCTGAGCATGGGCACGGTCACACTTCGCACCGGGTCGCTAACGATCAAGATGGGCGCCGGCCCCATTCCCCCGACGTCCGCTAAGGAACGCGCATTGGCTGGCAAAACCAGACCGACATCAGCCGTGCCTCTCGCGACGAGGGCTTCAACCTGCGCACGCGAATTCCTGGGCGCACCGACGATTTCCAGTGAGTTCCCGGACTGCAGGGCTGCCAGCAGCCGTTGCGATAGTTCAGTTTGAACCTCATCGGCGAACGCCACGCGCAGCTGAATGGGCCCGCCCGTGGTACTACTGAAGATTTCCGCCATAACCAAGAAGAAAAGTACAGGCAGAACAAACGCCATGACCAGAGCGCCGCGATCGTTCAAGAGCATCAGCAGCATTGCCCGAAACATTCCGCTAGTCATTGTTTTGCCCGCTCTCCATGAGTCGCCTGAAAACGCCACCGAGACCCGGTTCGCGGAGCCTGATTTCCGCAACACGAGCGCCAGCCTGTGCAAGCTGATTCTCAAGCTGTGCCAACTCGGCATAGCCGCCTCTAAGAGGTCCGCTCCAGAGTTCGCTATTCTCGCCTGCGCTGAGCCCCCAACTCTGGAGTATTTGCTGCGTTGACGGTGCAGCCGGCTGGGATAACGCTACGATGGCTTCTTTAGCATCACCGAAAAACCGTGTTATCAGTTCTGCAACCGGGCCTTCCTGCAGCAGACGCCCATTGGCCATGAATGCTGCCCGATCCGCTACCGCTGCGGCTTGATCGAAATCATGGGTGCTGAACACAATCGCGATCCCGATATCACCTAGTGCCCGCAACAGCGTATGGATTGATTCCCGCGCATGCAGATCCAAACCCACGGTGGGCTCGTCAAGTAGCAAAAGCTGTGGCCGGTGCAGCGTACCGGCAACTATATTTAGCCGTCTCTGCATTCCACCGGATAATGTGGCCAGCCGGTCGTTGGCGCGATCACGCAAGCCCGCCCGGCCGAGCGCCTCGTCAACTGCACCGCCGACAGCTGCTGACTTCACACCGCTCAGGCGTGCCAATACATCCAGGTTCTGACGCGCGGTGAGCTGCGGATAAAGCGCTATGGATTGCGGGACAATCCCTAGAGCATGGCGTGCAGCCCTGTCGGACAGTGGATCGCACCCCGTGACCAGTACGCGACCAGTATCCAATTTAAGTCGGCCCGCGATTGCCCGGATAAGCGTCGTTTTGCCGGCTCCGTTGGGACCTAACAGGGCCACCGTCTCCCCGGCCGCAACGCTCAAGCTCACGTCCCGCAGCGCATGCCGATCCGCGAAAGCTCGTCGCGCGTTGGTAATTTCCAAAACAGTTGAGGGCATACTCAGCTAGCAAGGCAGCGCCGCTTGCGCTAGTCGCCTTAGTTTGTCGCCTTCACAATAACCTCTCCGAATGCGTCTTTCACGAAGCTTTCGAGAGGCTTCATACTCGGCCCCATCGGTTGCAGTGCCGCCATAGCTTCACTAATCAGGTTGTTAGCGTACTCGCCGGCAGCTTCAGGGCCCAGCACTCCTACCAGCGTGGGCTTATCGACATCTTTGCCGACGTCCTTGCCAATCCGGCTTGCCGCACCCTGCGTATCCAACAGATCATCCAGCGTTTGGTACGCCAATCCCAGTCTCCTGGCGAAATCGCGGATTGGCAGAAGCTGGTCGCCCTCCAAGCCGGCAACGATACCGCCTGATTCGGCTGCCGCAATAAACAATGCGCCGGTTTTGAGTTCATGGATGGATGTAACGCGGTGGTGCCCAGTAGCATCGTCGCCCTCGTCGTCACGTTGCGCTGAGAGGTCCTGCTGCTGGCCACCGATTAAGCCCTTGACGCCGACGGCTCGAGCCAATAGCTGCACCAGCTTTATGCGGGTTGCCTCGCTCAGCCCTGGCGACCTGCTCAGGGTTCGGTATCCCAGCGTAACCAACTCCAGAGCCGCCAGAATAGTGACGGCTTCGCCGAAGCGCTGATGGCAGGTTAACTGCCCGCGACGCATGTTGGCATCGTCCATACAGGGTAAGTCATCAACGATCAGCGAAGCCGTGTGCACCATCTCGATAGCACATGCCGGATCGATTGATTTGTCGATGTCTCCTCCTAGACATTTGGCGGACATGATACAGATTAGCGGCCGTAACCGTTTGCCCGAAGCGAGCAGAGCGTATTGAATCACCGTGGAAAGGACATTGGTATCGTCGCCAACGTCGGTCAGCTCCACGAGGCGGCCATTAACGCGTTCCCGCAATTCGTGTGCGTTAATTCGCGAGTATTTCATGGCGTTGGTGTCTGGCTAAAGTGAACCATAATCGCTCGTCGGTGGTGTCGCCTCCACCAATTTCCGGACCCCGTTGGGAGCCCGAGATTATTGAATCGCAGCGGGGGAATCACCTCGCGTAACTCGGCAGCGAGCGTAGAAGTCACCGAACGCCCGATACCCGTCCTTCGTCAAGCTTACTTGTCGTAGATTTTGGCGTGTTCGGCCGTTCGGCGACAACCTCAAAATACGCCTAACCAACGCACCTGGCAAGGTGCTTCCGGCCCGGCCCTAATGAAACCCTCGAGGGACCCTCGACGTCGCGCCCTACCGTCAACCTCGAGTCGGTGCGGCCGCGGTATCGGCGATGAGCGCGGTGGTCCATTGGGGATCCGTGATCATGACGTTATGGGGACCAATCTTTTCCACATATCGCCAACTAGGGTCGTCTTTCAACGCCGCAATTTTCTTACTGACCCTCGGCGGAAGCTGGTCAGGATCGGCACATAGAACGAACGTCCGCGCTATGCCTTCAGAACCGCCGTTGACGAGCGTTATCGGTTCGGTCATCAATTGCAGAGGATGTTCGGTCAAGCGTCGTTGCATCCAGGCCCTGATTTCCGGCCCTTCGTTCGCGACGCCAAGGGCGGCGAGATTGTTAACTGTCATCAGGTAGCCATCGACAAGTGGTCCTGAGCGTGCTTCGACGGTCTCTTTCGTCAGACCGGGAAACGCAGCCTGTCCATCCTTTGGCAGCGCAGCATCCAGATAAATCACATGGGCTATGCGGGACTTGAGGCGGTCACAGACACCGGTGATCACCATGCCGGCATAGGAGTGCCCGACAAGAATCACATTGTCCAATTCCTCCCAGCGAATCAGGTTTTCCACATCGAGAATGTGGGTTTGCAGGCTCAGGCTGGGGGAGCGCAGATGAACCCGTTCTCCCAGCCCCGTCAGCGTGGGCGTGAAGACGGAAAAGCCACCGGCGAGCAATTGTTCACGCACCATCTTCCAACACCACCCGCCATGCCCCGCACCATGAACCAACACGATCGGGGGCCTCGCGGATCCCGTCAGCGGCTGTGCAGCGAGCTGGGTCGTCATTGCAAAACCGGCGGTGACTCTTAGGACCTTACGTCGTGAGATTGTCATAGTCTGGGTTCCTCGCCAGGGCGATGAGGACCATTGTACGGGGGTGTGGTTTAGATTCCGTCCCAATTAGCTAGTATGTTGACGATGACCGTGCATCGCTCAACGACACTTCCTTTCCAAGCATTGCCTTTTTGGGCCGCACTACTGCCGCTGCTGACCATCCACGTTTGCTACCTGGTCGCTGCCGGCCTCGATCACCTACCTCTTTGTGTCCCCCACGTGACCGGCTGTACCAGCACCAGCGCGACCGGGCGTTTATTACCAGAGAGCCTACTGTTTCGCGCCGGGATGATTCCGGCCGCCGTGATCATCCTGTTGTTCTGGGATCGGTGCGCGACATTCCTCCAGCATGGCGACCAATCCACCTCCCGCGCGCACGCGATTCGCCTGTGCGGTGCGGCGGCGGCGCTGTCTCTCATCTTGTACACCGTAAATCTCGGTATTGTCGGCGACAGCCATCGGCTGATGCGCCGTATTGGGATCGACGGTTTTTTCGTTGGCAACTACATCGCGCAGCTACTGTTGTTGTTCTTCTATGGGCCGATGTCCCGCCCAACCACGCGGTTCATCAGGCGATGCCTTGTTGTGGTCTGCGTGCTGCTGCCCGCTGCATTGGTTGTCGGCGAAGGTCTCAAATGGTCTGGCGTAGCCAAAGACCCTGTCAACAACGTGGTGGAATGGAACGGACTTGCCCTAGTCTGCGGCTACTACGCGCTTGTAGCTTGGCTATGGCGAGGGCATGGTTTCGTCGCGGTATTCCGGTTCGGGACTGGCCGCAGCTAGTTCAGCGCAGGTCCGCTGGCCGCCGCGTCAACCACGAAATAATCATTCAGCTCAGATAGGGGCGCACCAACTCCTCGGAAACATCCCACAGGCGCCGCGCCATCGCGGCATCGCGCATCGCTGCGCTGGGCTCTTCGGGGTTGCAATCGGAAAAGTAGACACCGCTGACCTTCGTGAGGGACGGGTGAGTAGCGACGTAGCAAGTGGTGGCCGCACCCTGGGCGATGGTCTTGAATCGGTTCTTGGGGATGTTGAAATCCACGTGCCGGAAAATGTTGGTATCGATCACTCCCGGATGCAGGACGTTGGCCGTCGCCTGGGTTGTCGCCAGCCGTCGCGCGAGCTCAAACGCAAACAGTCCGTTGGCGAGTTTGGAATGACCATAAGCGGATCTTTCCCAGCTCCGCCCCGACAAATCGTCAAACTCGATGCCTACTACGCTCCTATGGGCCATGCTGCCCACGACCGCCACCCTGCCCTGGGGCGCCGCGATGATCCGATCCAGCAGGCGATTCACCAGCAGGAAGTGGCCAAGATGATTCACGACGAAATGCATCTCTAACCCATCCACTTGGCGCGGCTCGCCTAGCAACACACCGGCATTCGGGATCACGATATCGAGCGGTAGCTCCATCGCGCGAATCTGATCGGCGCAGGCGGCCACGGCGTCGAAATCCGCCAGCTCGAGCACCAGCGGTGTCGTCCGCCCTGACACGCTTGCGCAAGCTTCGGCGGCCTTGTCCGCGGTGCGCGCGGTACCGAGCACGTGTGCGCCGCGCAGCGCGAGCACCCGCATGGTTTCGTAGCCGATGCCGGAATTACAGCCCGTAACAAGCGCCGTCTTGCCGGTGAGGTCGATGCCCGCGGTGGCCTGCTCGGCGGTGGCATCAGCGCCGAATGGGCCGCGGGGCACGTCGTCCGCGTAGCCGGCAAACGCGGGTAACTGAGTTGTCAGCGCGAGACCCGCGCTGCCCTGCAAGAAACGGCGACGTTGCATTAATCCCATTCGATAATCTCCTACATCGTCCCGGAACCGCTATTTTACGTTTATGGCGTGCGGCTCCAATCGGCATCCACATAACGACCTAGTATATCGCCATACGTCTGATTCATTGGACTTTAGTTGTCTGCGGGTCGAGGCTCTATTCCCCATCACGCATACGTACATCGGTGGAAAAACCGCATCGCACGCGAACTTCCTCAATACTGGCGAACGGGAGTGGGCCAACCTCCTAGTCCGCTGGCAACATGCCAGCGGTCCATCCGTGTGCGTTGCGCTAAATTGGCGGCGGCGTCCACCGTAGCGCTGCTCATTGCCGCAGGCGGCTGCTCGTCCGACAACGGGCCGACGCGGCCACCGGAAACGGTTAATAGAATCGCCGCAGCGGATCGAGAGCCGGGCAGCTGGCTGTCCCACGGCCGCACCTATTCCGAACAACGTTTTAGTCCGCTCAGCCAAATAAATCTCGACAACGTCGAGCGCCTGGGGTTGGCCTGGTACTACGACCTGGACGATCACAATGTGGTCGAAGCGACGCCCTTGATCGTCGACGGCTTCATGTACGTCAGCGGCCCCATGGGCAAGGTCTATGCGTTGAATGCCCGTAGCGGTGAGGAAGCTTGGGTCTTCAACCCGAAGGTTCCGGCGGAAACCCTGCTCGCCGCCTGCTGTCAGCCCGTCAATCGGGGGGTAGCCGCCTGGGAAGGCAAGATATTCGTCGGCGCCCTGGACGGCCGTCTTATCGCACTCGACGCCAAATCCGGCGAACAGCTCTGGGCAAGCGTCACTACCGATCAAACGCAACCGTACACCATCACAGGCGCACCGCGGGTCATCAACGGCAATGTGATTATCGGCAACGCCGGCGCCGAGTACGGTGTCCGCGGTTATGTCTCCGCTTATGCGGCCGATTCCGGTGAATTGGTGTGGCGCTTTTACACCGTCCCGGGCAATCCCGAGTTGGGTTTCGAAAACGCTGCGATGCGCATGGCGGCCGAGACCTGGACCGGGAACTGGTGGGAATTAGGGGGCGGTGGCACCGTGTGGGACGCCATGGCCTACGACCCGGAGCTGGACTTGCTCTATGTGGGCACGGGTAACGGCACGCCCTGGAATCATAGCGTCCGATCTCCGGAGGGCGGGGACAATCTATTCTTGTCGTCGATCGTTGCTTTGCGCCCCAGCACCGGAGCGTACGTTTGGCACTACCAAACGACACCCGCGGAGTCATGGGACTACACCGCCACCCAATCAATTATTCTCGCCGATCTCGAAATAGAAGGCGCCGTTCGGAAGGTGTTAATGCAGGCCCCCAAAAACGGGTTCTTCTATGTTTTGGATCGGATCACCGGCAAAGTTATCTCGGCGCAACCGTTTTCCGAGGTTACCTGGGCCAGTCATGTCGACTTGGAAACCGGACGCCCCGTCGAGCAGCCTGATATGCGAGCGCGAGGCGACGTCCAGGTGATCGTCAAACCGGGGCCGTCGGGCGCCCATAATTGGGATCCGATGGCATTTAGCCCGATTACCGGGTTGGCGTACATACCGACACTCAATAGCCGGTTCATTTATCAAGACGATACCGACTACCAAGTCGCCCAGGGATTTTGGAATCTCGGTTACGACCTGAGTATTCGCATGCAATTCCCGGCGGACACGAGGTCGGAAGGCAGGTCGCGTAGCTACCTGCTCGCCTGGGACCCGGTCAACCAGCGCGAGGTCTGGCGTGCCGACGGCAGTGGCGGCGGCCTGCTGGCCACCGCCGGCGGCCTCGTGTTCCGCGGCACGCGTAGCGGCCATTTTAGCGCTTACGATGCGGCGTCGGGACGGGAGGCTTGGTCCGCCGACGTCGGCAACCGAGGTATCGCCGGCCCTGTCGCCTATCAGATCGGGGAGCAACAATTCGTGGCCATCGCACTCGGCCGTGGCGCGGCTACACAGAGCACGAGGCCCGTGCCTCACCCCAACCGGCTGCCCCACGGCAATCGCGTCGTCGCGTTCAAGTTAGGGGGCACGCTATCGTTGCCGGATGAAACCGTGCCCCAGCAACCCCTGCGTGCGCCGCCAAACGTGACCGTCAATCCAGCAACGGCCGCCAAGGGGCGTTTCGTTTATCACCGATTCTGTTTCGGCTGTCACGGTCGGGAAGCAAGGGGCAACAAGATACAGCCAGATCTGCGCTATTCGGACTACCTCGATAATGGCCGTTGGCAAGATGTGGTCATGGACGGCGCGTTGGCTGGCGGCGGTATGGTCTCTTTCAAGGAAGTCATTAGCCCTGAAATCTCCGAATCAATCCGCTGGTACGTCATTCTGGAAGCGCAGAACGCGGCAACTGCCAACTAGCGGCACATTCACACGCCTCTTGTCAGAGCGGCCGGACGCCAGCCTCGACGGGTGGGCGGCGGTCGCTGTCTACCTACTTCCAGGCGCCGAAGCTAAACCAGGTGACACCGCCGGGGCCGCGCTTGGGGTCGGCGACGCTCAACCCTGCAACCCGCTCTGCTTTGTCGCCCGTTGGTTTGTCGCCCGTTGGTTTGTCGCCCGTTGCCTTGTCGCCACTGCCGCAGTTGCGCGCTGCGCCGAAGATGACTTCCCGGAACTGGCTATGGAGGCTAGGGATGACATGCTCTACATAGTTATCTTTAGAGAAACCCGCCTCGCTGACGAGCTCGAGTAAGTTCGTATCGCGCAGTTGCTTATACCAGGGTTCATTGTTGTAGTAGGCATCCCAATCGACGTAGAACTGCTCGTAGGGCGGCACGTCCCGATTCGGCGGCAACTCGACATGTAGCATCAGCCCGCCGGGTTTCAGCACCCGATAACATTCCTGCATACAGGCCTTGCGCATCTGTGCCGGCAATTCATGCAGCACCTGCGACGACCAAATCAGGTCAAAGCTGTTGTCCGCAAAGCGCAGGTCGTCGCCGCGCATTTGGTGAAAGTGCACCGGCGTGCCGAGCGACTGGGCGCGGCCATGCGCATACCGCAGCACCGGCGCGCAGGGATCGGTGGCATGGATTTCGAGCTCGGCAAACGTTTCCCGCCAGGGCAGCGTACTGCCGCCCACGGTACAACCGATCTCCAACATCCTCGCTGGTTCAAACTCGGGATAGGTTGTTTTGATGTAGCGTGCGGCGCTGCGCCCCACATCGTCATGGTTGTCGCCGAGAAACCCCAGGAAGAAAACCGTCAAGCCCTGCTCGTACAGCGCACCGGCTGCGACATCGCCGTGGAAATGCTCCGTATGGTAACAGCCCGGCATCCAGTGCACGTCCAGCGCCGTAATGTTGTACGGCACTTCCATGTCGGGGTCCAAGGTCAGGCTGCCACCCACGTCCCGCTGGCTCAGTTCGGTGCTGCGGGCCGCCAGATCAATCGCTTCGCGCTCAATGCCGGGAATGACGGATCGGTAAACCATGCGCTGGGCGTTATTGCGCATCCGCGAATAGAACTTGAACAGGGTTTCGCCCTTGATGGCGCGATGAACCTCGCGGCCTTCGGTGGGCGCCCGGCCATTCTCGCGCCTGAATTCCGGCTCCACTCTGGCGTCGTAAACGCCGCGCATGAACCGCGCCACGTCGGACAGAAGGTACTGACGCATCCCCGCGACGAAGTCCTGGCGGCTGGATTCATCGCGGGTCCAGCGGATACCAAGCTCATGGGTTACCTGTCGGGGCACGGCCACACCGTCATGCAGTGAAGTAATTCCGATATTATCCTTAACGACGGCCGGATAAAAATGCAACGATCACCGCCGCCGCAACCATTCCATTACGAGGGCATAGTATGGACCAGAAGCAAACGACACCGCTCAACCGCCGCGACATGTTGCTATTTGCCGGCGCCCTGGCCGCGCCGGGCCTTGCGCCCGCGGCCGCGGCGTTTGACCCGCAGACCCAAGATCCGTGGATGGACGATCCCGAGAAATCGTTTATCAACTATGTGCGGCTGATGGGGGATACCAGCGGCCGGCTCTCACCCCAGTGGTGGCGTGGTGCCTACATGGGCGTATTCGAAGATCGCCATCCGGAAGTGCTGTTTCACCTGGAGAGCTGCGAAATGAAGCGCTGTATCCGCGTGTCCGATCATGAGTACGAATTTCAGCTGCGCCTGTTCACCATGTTTCGGGATCCGGTAAGCAACGAAATACTGCACGGCAAGCAATGGCCCAACCCTATCACCGGAAAAGACGTGGTGGTGGAACCCAACATCTCGGGTGCCGACAAGATCGTCAAACTCATAGATGGCGAAATCCTCGACATCGTGCCCGCGCAGGAAACGGAGATGCGCGTGAACTTGTGGTGGTCGGCGCAGGGACCTTACATGATGTGCCACACCTATCGGGAGCGCCCCGAGGATCGGGAGATTCCCTTGAAGGACTTTCTCACGCTTTTCGGTGACCGCGCCGCCGCGGCCGACTTCTCGGCGCCGCGCCTGGAGACCCGCTTCAACACCACATTCATTGCCCCCTTTCAACGTTTCATGGCGACCCCCACGGCCCTAGGCCATTCCGTTTGGCACGCCTCCGGGCACAAAGCGGAAAGCGTCGCCACGCTGCCGGGCGATTACCGCCGCGAACTCGCCCGCTACCGGCCCGAACTCAGCGAGTGGATCGGCAACGATTGA
>JAHEKG010000314.1 GCA_024638475.1 Rhodospirillales bacterium
GCGACAAGATACCCCGCGAGCTGTGCACCGATGCGGGTTTTCGCGAGGAAGATTTCGTCTACTTCATCATTCCCAGCGTCAACCTTGCGGGCAGGGATGCGGTGGTGGCGGCGGTCGATCTCGAGGGCGCCGAGGCGACCGACAAAACCGGGCGCCTGTCCGACAAGATCAGCTGGTTTTGCTTCGGAGCGACCAAGCCATGACCGACACCGCAAGCAAGGTCAAGATCCGCGACACGGTGCGCGGCAAACCCTATCGCTTCTTTGACGCGCAGGGCGTCGACGAACTCGTCTCTATCACGATGGCCTTGGCCCAGGAATTGTGGACCGTCAAAGAACGCATGGTCGTTTTCGAGGCAATGGCGGCCGATAAAGGCCTCGTGCTGGACAAGGAAATTGAAAGTTTTGAGCTGAGCGATGCAGCCGCCGCGGATCTCGCCACCGAACGTCAGGCGTTCATCGACCGGATCTTCCTCGTCCTGCGCGAACAAGCCGAGGCCGTCGAGCCGTCCCCCATCCCGGAGCCGGAACCGCCGCAATGAGCGCAAGCGAAGACCGCGCCGAAGTACAACGGACGCTAGAGGCGGTTTGGCGCCATTTCGCCAATCAAGATCCCGAAGCCATGATGGCGTTGCTCCATGAGAGTTGCACGATCTGGGATATCTTTCAGCCTCAGCTCGTCAACAAAGCGAGTCTCGAGGAATATGTCGAAGCAGACTTCGATCAATCGGCGGCGCGCGGCCCGCTGAGCTATACCATGAAGGACTTCAAGATCGACATCTGGGACGACACCGCGCTGGCCCGCTTTTATCTCAGCTACGTTTACGAACCGCCCGGGGAAACCTCCGGTACCGGCCGCATCACCGTCGTGCTGCGGCGGTTTCAGGAAGGCTGGCGGTTAGTGCATGTGCACGAGGGGCAGGTCCCCGAGGGAATTCCCACCTGAAGCGCCTTCGAGATGCGCGCCAGAGCATTTTATTCGACCTGCTCCGCGGCAGCCCGCCGGAAGGCCGGCAAGCCGGTCCACAAGGCGATGATCATGATCGTGCCGAACAGCGCGACGGTAATGGACATGCCGTACTTGAGCATCGCCGGATCCCCCAACCGGTCGGTGATGTAGCCGACCATCGGCGGCGCGAGAATCGAGCCGAATAGATTAATGACGAGAAAGAACACCGCCGTCATTTGACCGCGCAGATGACCGGGCGTGATGGCGATCACGGCAGACGGACTCGTGCCCGACGTAATCGACATGCCGAGAAACCCGAAAAACAAGACCGCGACCGCCGCTTCCGGGGTCGGCATCAGCGGAAAAATAACGAAGGCGGGGAACACCATGAGTGCCCCGATGAATACCGTGAGATACGGGCCGTGATAAATCCCCTGGCGCGTCCAGCGCGCCGCCAACCAGCCCCCGAAGTTGGTCCCGAACAAGCCGGTCACCACCAAGATCGCCCCGACCGCCAGACCGGTCTTGCCCACGCCCCAACCCCAGGTGCGCTCGAACAGGGCCGGCGCCCAAAAACTCGACGCCCCGGTGGCGGAAATGCCGATGATGCCCAGGAAGACGCTAACGTAGGAACGAAAATGCGCCGTAAAGTAGTTGAGGGTGTCGCGAATGCTCGGGCCGGCGACCCCACCGGCCGTTGCTTGCGCCGCGGACTGGCGCAGTGGCTCCTTGACGGCCCAAATCATCAGTGCGGCCAGCAACAGCCCGGGGAACCCCACGATAAAAAACGCGCTTTGCCAAGCGAATAGCTCGCCGATGGCCGGCAGCGTAACCGGCGGCTGGCTCATGACATATTCGACGACCTGCCCACCCAGCAAATAGGTTCCGCCAGCGCCAACGGGGGCACCCATCATCCACAAACCGATCGCCCGCGGCCGCGAACCGCGCGGGAAATAGTCGCCGATGAGCGAGACCGAGCAGGGGGCCATCGAGGCTTCGCCCACACCCACGCCGACCCGCGCCATGAACAGGGCGGGGAACGTTTTGGCGAGTCCGCAGGCCGCCGTCATCAGCGACCACAACGCAATGCCGCAGCCGAGAATAAGACTGCGGTCCTTCCGATCGGCAAGCCAACCCAAGGGTAGGCCTAAAGTGACAAAGAAAATGATGAAGGCGGGGCCGATCAACAGACCGATTTGAAGATCCGACAGCGACAACGATGCCTTGATGGGCTCGATGAGCAGGGTCAATATGTAGCGATCCACATACGCCACCATGTGGATCAAAGTCAGTAGGCCGACCACATACCAGGCATAACGGGCTGGCGGGTAAGCAGACGGTGCGACGCTACTCACCCGCAGATCGGACTTTGCGCAAGCTTATTGGCCAGCGCCGTCGCATTAGCTCGCACGGTGTCTCATAGACGTTTGCGGCCGCGGTCCAGACCCTTTAGAAATTTGACCACCGCGTCGCAGCAGGCCTTGGGCTTGGTAATCATGCAGTAGGTACTGCCCGCGCCCTTGATGGTCGTCAGTGTGGCATCGGACTTGAGGTCGCGGAACTCACTGACGAGGGTCGCGAAACTCGCGGACTCCATGCCTTCGTTGGCGTTCAGGGCGCTGTCGTTACCCATTAACAACATGGTCGGGCAACGAATGTTAGCGACATCCGACGTGAGGTCGAGGTCGGAATACGCATCCATTAACGACCTGATCGTCGTCATGTTGACGTTGGCCACGTAGCGTTTCTTGGCCCAGCGCTCGTATTCGATGCCGTCTTTCGAGTAGAGCAACTTCGGCGGCAACACCACGCCGGCAAACAGGCGGGAAAGTTGATCGACACCAAAAACCCGCGCCACCTCGCCGGCGCATTGGAAAATATCGCGCCAGGTGTCGTCGGCACGGACCCAGGGGTAGGCAATCAACGCATGCATGCGTTCCGGATACTTGGCCGCGAAACGAATACCGATCGACGATCCCGTCGAGGTGCACCAGATACTAATCTTGTCGATTCCGGCATGGTCGAGGATGCCGGCCAGGTCATCGACCCAGCGCTCGACGGATAAGGGCTCGGTCATGGTCCAGTCCGATTTGCCGACGCCGCGGTAGTTCCAGTGGAGAATCTTGAGATGCTTGCTCAGGTGTTCGTCGCAGAACGCAAACTGATCGTGGACTAATGCGAAGCCACCGATCAGCACCAGCGGGATGTCACCCCTGCCCTTGGTCTGGTACCAAAGATTGGCGCCATCTACCCATGCTTTAGCCATTATTCCTTCCCTCCATGCGTTCGGCTTATGCCTGTTATTGTTCGTCGTGCCAGCTTGATCGGCCTAGTGTCGCACGCCCGCGCAGCGGCCGCTACTCGGCAACTGCATGGGAATTTAGGGCGGGAATTAGCGGTAAAACGCCGCGCGGATTTCCTCTCCGGTCGCATTCCACACCCCACTATGCCCCATGATCCATGCGAGCGCCTGGTCGAGATATTTGATGCGGTAATGCATGCCCATGATGTAGGGCGTGAGCACGAGGGAAATGACCCTGCCGCCATAGCGCTCCGTTTCCGCATACAGCACGCTGAACTGATCCTGCACTTGCTCGAGCCATTCGTCTTCGTTGTGTTTCTTATCTATGATGATCGTCCGGTCCCAAATCTCCGCCGAATGCGGCATGGCGACGACGTGGCGCCCGTTGCCGTCGCGGAGCCGATAGGGCATGTCATCGTTTGCCCAATCACACACGTACTCGATGCCGTGATCGGCAACGTGTTTGAGGGTGCGCCAGCTCTCCGACTTGCCGGGCGACCACCAACCCGTGACCGGCTGTCCAGACGCGGCCCTAAGCACCGTCACCGCCTCTTCGACCAGCGCCGCCTCGGTATTGTCGTCCATGCCGCCGTAGTGGACTTTGCCCATGTCGACGCCGTGGGCGATGATCTCATCGCCCCGCTCGTTAATCTTGTCGATGAGATAGGGATAGCGCTCTGCCAGCTTCGAGTTGACGGCA
>JAHEKG010000315.1 GCA_024638475.1 Rhodospirillales bacterium
AAAACTGTGATGTCATTTCTCGGCATCGTAACCCGATGCCGGCAGCGCGTGCGCGCTGCTAGGTACTCCCCGCAGCAAGCTGCGGGTCCGGCCGCTCGCACGCAGGCTCGCGGCGTTCGCGCCTGTCCGAGCAGTGCTCGGACTTGGCCCTGCGGGCCAACCGCCGCTTACCCAACTGAGCTACGGGCGCTTAAAACTGTGATGTCATTTGTCGGCATCTTAACGCGTGCCGGTGGGGTGCTTCTCGGCATCGCGCCGTGGCGCGTGATTATACCGATTCGAGGTCGGCTGGCACGGGTTTTCTAAGCGTCACTCGTAGCCGGGCGGGGGCCAGGTCAATGTCGGGTCGACGGCATGAAAAATCTTGCCGTTGCAGTCTGCGTTGTCCAGGCATTCGAGAGTGAATACAGCTAGGTCCACGCGGGTGATGGGCGTCATCATGGACTGGTCTTCGGACAGCGACGCGTTACCGCTGCTCGGCGTGCCGTCGGGCCAAACACGGCTGTTGCGAATGATCACCGTCGGAATTCCGCTGGCCCTGAAATTTCGTTCCGCCGCGGCATGGTCGTCCATCCGCGCCGCCAAGCCCGGGACGCGGTCCCACGGTACATCGGGGAATTGGGTCCGGTTTTCGCCGGCTCCCACGGCGCCATGATGAATGATTTGCTGCACACCAGCGGCCGGCGCCTGGGCTGCCACATACTGGCTCGTCAAATCATAGAAGGGAATGTCCGTAATAGGCGCCCTGACCGCGTTGATCACCGCGCGATAGTTTTGTCCCTGGAAAGCGTTGGTCACGTCCGCTTCGTTGACCATGTCACCAACGACATACTCCACCGCCAGACCTTGCAGCCGCTCTCGATCGGAAGTCGGCCTGACAAACACCGTCACATCTTGGCCGTCGGCCACCAAACGCTTAACAATCTCGGCCCCTAACTGGCCCGTGCCGCCGAAGACCAGCACGCCGGCGTCGGGTTTCGCCTGACACCCCAAGCCCAGGGCTAACATGAACAATACCAATGCCGGGCGCCAGTTCATGGAAAGTCTCCTTATCATTGGGGGTGTGTGCCGATTATAGCCCCTCGAACCCTGGGCTTTGCCCGCATCTGTTGGGAATTTCCCTAAAGCCTGGGGCGCTCCGGCCGAATAAGGGGCAAGCAAGGGGCTTTGACATAAGGGATGCCCCATTTCCAGGAAGGTGACGTCATGGGCAGTAGCATCGAATCCGCGATCAACGCGACGCAAGTTTTCTTTCACAATCATCTACGACTGAGTGCTCGGACCCAGCCCGGCGGCGAGTCACAAGAGCAAGCCCAAGGGCAACGCGCCGATGACAAGGGCGCCGACAAAGTCACGCTCAAAGACACGCTTGTTCGTGCCGCCAACTTGGACCTGGACGTGCAGGGCGACGAGCAGCGGCAACCCGAAGAGCGCGTCAACGCCACCAACCTGGAATATCAACGCCGCGAAGCCACGGTACTTCGCCTGCGCACCCAGGAAGGCGATGTCGTAAAACTCAAATTACGCAGTGTCGAGACGACCTCGCTCGAGGTTGGTCAACAAATCGATGGCGAAACCGTCGTCTCGGACTTGGCGTTGAATACCAGCAGCCGCACACGCCTCGTCTTAAGTATCCGCGGCGATATCAACGACGCGGAGCTGGCCGCCATTCAAAGTGTCGCCGAGCAAGCCTCACAGTTGGCGGGAAGTTTCTTCGGTGGCAATCTACGCGACGCGTTTCAGGCCGCCAGTGAGTTCGCCATTGACGGCGAGCAACTCGCCAGAGTGAGCCTGCGCCTGAGCGTTCGGGAGCGATTGAATTTCGCTCAGGCCGTCGCGACCAATCCGCCCGTTGCGGCATTGCCGCCCACGGACGCGGGCGACGAAGCGGCCAACCCAACATCCCAGGCCGCCACCGTCGTGCCGAAGCTGGTCGGCGGCTCGGCACAACCTGCTACGGTGACGCGCACGGATGTACCGTTGCCCACGGCACCCACCACCAATTCTGCTGCGGCCACGGACGAATCTAGCGAAACCGATCCTGTGGACGAGCAGGCCGAGCCGACTCAGCCGGCCAGCCTGTTGGACGCGTTCCAGGCGTTGGCCGATTTCTTGAACGAGATCGCCGCCTTCATCGAGAATCTACTCAGCAGCCTCGACGCCCCGGCGGAAGCGGAGGCTGGCGATGAACCGCCAAGCGCAGAGTCGGGAGGCAATTCGGCGTTTAGTTTCCGCTTCAAACTCGAGTTGTTCACCGCAGTCTTGATCAATGGCCTAGAACAGGCCGAGCCCGCCGTACCGGACGAAGGCGAACAGCTCGTCGCCGACACCCTGGCGGCCGTCGCACAGGAAGTCGATCCGCAGTCCATCAGCGAAGTTGCTTAGGACGTTTAGTCCGGCGGAATAGCCGCGAATGCGGCGTTCAGGTCGTTACCAGCCTGCCCCACTCCGCTGATGACCGAAAAGGTCTTGTTCATTGCGGCGGGATTGTCGAGTGCGGCTACGCAAACCGCCGCGACATCCGCTCGCGGGATAAGACCCTCGCCGGCATCTTCCGCAAAAATGCGAATCTCCGAGTCGCCCCCCGGTTCTTCCGTCAAACCGCCCGGGCGAACGATGGTATAGGGCACACCACTATTGCGTAGCGCCTCTTCCCCCTTGAATTTCCAGCGCAATACATTATCGAACATCTGATTCAACGGATGATCTTCGACGCTGGCCCCCATGGAAGACACCAACACCATGTGCTCGACGCCGGCCGCCGCCGCTGCCTCCGCGATGGTTTTCACGCCGCCGAAATCGACGGCTTCCGGCGAATTGCTGGGATCGCGGCTGCGACCGGAGGAACCAATCGCCGAAATCACAAACTCGACGCCCGCCAATGCCGGCCGAACGGTGGCCGGCTCGCGCACATCGCCGGTGACGTATTCAACGCCGTTGCCCAATTTTTCCCGAGCGCTGACTTCGTCGCGGACGAATGCGCGGACACTGCGCCCCTGGGCGAGCAGCTGGGTTACCACCCGCCTGCCCGTGCCGCCGGTAGCACCGAAAACCAAGACGGGCGCCTCGGCCTGCGGCGGGGTCTTTGGATTGTCAACGGCGGCGGCATCGTCATTGGCAGGGCTGCAGGCCAGCAAACACAGCGAGCTGAGCGCGCCAACTAAACAGCGTCTGGATACCCCCATCGGTGCTCCCAATCGTTTTAGTAGAACCGGGGCCACGGTTCCGTGAGTTGGCGCTAAATATAACGAAAACTGAGACCGGCAACAGATTCGTTTAACCGCACAGCGGTTGGCCGGCTAAACGCCAAGTTTCGGCGTCACCTTAACGACTTCGGCGGGCGACTCTGCGGTGAGGTGATAGGCACCGGCCAGTGGGGGCACGATCGCGGCTTCGCCGCGGTGTAGTGGGCACCTGCCATGGGCACCGACCCAGCTGACGGCCCCGCCGAGCACGTGCAAGCAATGCACCGCGTTGTTAATCACAGGCAGCGCGCGCTGCCCATCCACGGTCAAGTGGTCGATACAAAAATCGTCGCAATCCACCGATCGAGCCACACCCGGTTGATCGCTCAACGGCCGCTTTTCCACCATGAAATCGGCCGGCGCCGTCGCCTCGAGGCTCAACGCTTCGATTGCCGCATCCGCATCCACGGGCCGCACCGGAAACCGGCCATGGTCCCAAGCTCGCAACGTTGGGCCCGGTTTCCGAATCTCCAGCGCCAAAAACTCGCCTCCCTCGGGACTACCCAAGCCGTGCACTTCCGCCGCGGGCCTTTGACCCGGCGCTAGCATACGCGCGGGATTGGCGTTGAGGATCACTTGGCCCGGTTCGACGGGAATCACATTCATCGCATCCAATACCCACCAGTAGGTGTCCTGCAATGCTTGCAGCGGAACTCGGAGCGCATCCCGGCGAAGTTCGCGCGGCAGACTGCTCAAG
>JAHEKG010000316.1 GCA_024638475.1 Rhodospirillales bacterium
CATAGACGAGCGTGTTACGGCGGAAAACATGCTCGTCGACCGTCAACAACAGCACGAGCCGCGCAGCCAACAGCAGAATCAACACGTAGATGCTCGCCACCAGCGCGACATATCGGGGCACCGACAACGGTGGAATCGCGTAGAAAAGCAGCGCCAAGACTAACGCGGCAGCCGCCAAACCAACCAGTAGACGTACCGCAAGCTCACTGAAATAAAGCCGCTGGTGAAACTGATAGAGTCCCATTGCACCGAAGCTAATCAGCGAGATAATCGAGACAATCGCGGCTTTGGGGGCAATCGGCCCAAAATACTGCTGCGCAGCCACGAGGCTGCCGCTCACCACTAACCCGGCAACGTATAGCGAGGAAAAAACAATGCCAAGCTCAAGCGTTGCCATGAGCAACAAGGGCGTACGGGCTTGGCTTTTCATCGGTTTAAGCGGCATTTGACGATTTGCTTACCCATCAGGAGAAATACTATCCACGATCAAGCAAAGCCGAGCTGTGGCGCCTTAAGCTGGCAACAACCCGTCCGGCCGTCGCCCCATCCCAAAGGTCTGGGCGTTTGCCCTTAGGCGTTCGTCCAGCCAATACGCCCCCCACGGCATCAACAAGATCGTCCTCGGAGAGAAGCCGATTGGTGCCATGGGTAACCGTAACGGGTCTTTCCGTATTCGGTCGGAGGGTCAGGCAAGGAATTCCCAGGTAAGTCGTCTCCTCTTGCACGCCCCCCGAGTCCGTAATAACAAGCTTGGCCTGCTCAACAAGGCTCATGAATTCGATATACGACATCGGTGACACGAGGCGCACCGCATCGTTCTGCTCAAGTTCATCGTAAAGACCAAATTCCTCCAGCCTTGCCCGAGTGCGTGGGTGCACTGAGAATACCAATTGAAGGTTTCGCGCCGCCGCGACTAGGGCCGTCGTTATCGCCCGCAACTTATCCGGCTCGTCGACGTTGGCCGGCCGATGCAAAGTCACGACCGCGAATGCCTGGGGCTCAACCCCGATCGCCGCCGGCACCGCCGCCGACCTTATTCGGTCTTGTAACAGGCAGTAGGAATCGATCATGATGTTACCGACGCATTCTATTTTGCTAGCGGGAACCCCTACATTGCGTAGATTCTCGTCCCCGTCTGGCGAGGGTGTCCATAGCAGATCGGCCAAGGAATCGGTAACGATTCGGTTGATCTCCTCCGGCATTGTGTTGTCGAAACTGCGAAGGCCAGCCTCAAGGTGCGCGATCCGTATCCCCATCTTGGCGGCAACTAAAGAACAAGCGACGGTCGAGTTGACGTCGCCAACGACCACGACCCAATCGGGGCGGTCCTCCATGCACACGCGCTCGTAGGCCACCATCACCCCCGCGGTTTGCTCCGCATGGGTGCCGCTGCCGACCCCCAAGTGATGATCCGGTGTCGGCAGGCGTAAATCCTGAAAGAAGGAATCCGACATGTTCTTATCGTAGTGCTGCCCGGTGTGTACCAGGATGACGCGGCACCAGGGCTCCTTGCTGAGGGCGTGATACAAGGGTGCGACCTTCATGAAGTTCGGGCGCGCAGCCGCCACCAAGTGAATGGTCAGTTTTGTCGAAGGCGTCACCGATCTATCCTTGATTTCATGACTTCGCGCTATCGATAAGCCGCTTGACATCCTGCGTGCGGTCCTTATGCACGACAACCACCGCGTCTGCCGTCTCAACCACGACCAAGTCTTCAACTCCTAGAACAGCCACCAATCGATGGCTGGCATGTACGTAACAACTCTTCGAATCTATGACAACATTCGTACCGCGCAATACGTTGCCGTTCTCGTCCTTAGGTAAGGTTTCGTACAGAGAACCCCAAGACCCGACGTCCGTCCAACCCGCATTCAATGGCACCACCAGGGCGTTCTGGGTGTGCTCCATCACAGCATAGTCAATGGAATCGGCGCGACAGCCGGCAAACGCCTGGGTGTCGAGGTGAATGCCCTTACTGTCCCTCGTCGACGAAGACCAAGCGCGTTCGCATGCCGTGAATATATCGGGCGCAAAGGTATGGAGCTGTTGTAAATATGCCGATACGCGGAACATGAACATCCCGGAATTCCACAAATACTCCCCCGACCGCAGGTAAGACTCGGCCGTTTCCCGGTCGGGCTTTTCGACGAATGCGTCGACGCTCGCGCAACCCGGACCGACGTCGGCGCCCTTGCGGATATAGCCATAGCCTGTCTCCGGACCGTCCGGGACTATACCAAAGGTCACGAGTCCGCCATCGGTTGCGGCTGCATATGCCACCTTGACCGCATCGGCTAACGCTGCCTCATCGGGTATGACGTGGTCCGCGGGTGTTACTAAAATAATAGCGTCTTCACCCTCTTCTTGAGCAATCGCTTGAGCTGCAACGGCAACCGCGGGCGCCGTGTTTCGCCCGACCGGTTCAAGGATAATGTCGCGGAGTTCTAGACCCACGGCGGCGGCCTGTTCGTCGACCATCTCGCCGCTATCGTGGTTGCAAACCACTAACGGCGGTCCCGCGGCCGGCGTCAAGGCCGACAGCCTGATAAGAGTTTCTTGAAAAAGACTTTTTTCGGTGACCAGCGGCAGGAACTGCTTTGGCCTCGCCGCCCGCGACAACGGCCACAAGCGGGTGCCGGCGCCACCACAAAGAACCACTGGACAGAGCATAGCCAGCCGCTAGCCCACCGCCGCGATCGATTCGCCGCGGCCAATTCCAAAGTACCTCAAACCGTGACGGGCGACCGAACGCGGCTCGTAAAGATTCCGGCCATCGAAAATCACCGGATCAGATAGCTCCTCGCGAATGCGGTCGAAATCGGGACTACGAAATTCGCGCCATTCTGTCACAATCGCCAAAACGTCGGCACCGCGCAGGGCTTCCTCAGCGCTCTTGCACAGCACGAGATCTTCCCGGTCTCCGTAAATCTCTCGGGCCTGGCCCGCGGCGACCGGATCGTAGGCCTGCACTCGCGCCCCCGATGCCCACAGTTCCTCCATCAAGACCCGGCTTGAGGCCTCGCGCATGTCATCGGTATTCGGCTTGAAAGCCAGGCCCCACACGGCAACAACTTTACCGGCGAGATCGCCGTTGAAATACCGGCGAATTTTCTCGATCAACACCTGTTTCTGTCGCTCGTTCACCGCCTCGACGGCATTTAGTAGCGTGGCCGGCTGCCCGTTCTTCCCCGCCGATGCCGCCAACGCCTTGACGTCTTTGGGAAAACACGAACCACCGTAGCCACAACCCGGGTAGATAAAATGGTATCCAATACGGGGGTCTGAGCCGATACCTACCCGGACCTGCTCTATGTCGGCGCCCATCATTTCCGCGATGTTCGCCAGCTCGCTCATGAAACTGATTTTTGTTGCCAACATCGCGTTGGCAGCATACTTGGTGAGTTCTGCCGACCGCACGTCCATTACGATCACGCGATCTCGATTGCGGTTGAAGGGTTCATAAAGGGAACGCAACAGCTCAGCGGTGCGGGGATTGTCGGTCCCGATAATCACCCGATCCGGCTTCATGAAATCGTCGATCGCCGCACCCTCTTTCAAGAACTCCGGGTTTGAGACCACGTCGAATTCGACTTCCTCTTTCCGTGCGGCAAGCGCGCCTTCAATCTCCGCTTTCACCATATCCGCGGTACCCACCGGCACCGTGGATTTATCGACGATGATCCGATAGTCCGTCATCGTTTCACCGATGGACCTGGCCACGCTGACAACGTGCTGCAGATCGGCGGAACCGTCCTCATCGGGCGGTGTACCTACGGCGATGAATTGGAACAAACCGTGATCCACACCCTCCGCAAGATCGGTCGTAAACTTGAGCCTGCCGCTTTCACGCCCCTGGCGTACCAGCGGGTCCAGCCCGGGTTCAAAAATCGGGATTTCGCCGGCGTTGATGCGAGCA
>JAHEKG010000045.1 GCA_024638475.1 Rhodospirillales bacterium
CTATCTTAACTGTAACGCTTCGGGGTCCGCTTGGTTGACCGCAGGTCGGGAGAATGCCGCCGTTACTCGGAAAGGTAGACGCTCCCGGGGCGGCGCTGCTTTAGAGAGACCGGTCCATGAGGCCGCTGGGCGTGTGCGCGTGCTGCGACGCGAGGACTTGGCGGTACAGGGCGGCGTAATGTTGGGCCATTACGGCGGCGGAAAAACGCTCTGCTGTCAGGCGGGCGTTCGCGCCCTGGCGCGCCAGTTGTGCGGGATCCCCGTAACGGTGTGCGATTTCATCGGCCAGGCCTTGCCCGTCGTCAACGTCGATCAGCGCCCCGTTATAGCCGGGTCGAACGAGCTCAGGAATACCCCCGACCCGGGTCCCAATTACCGGAATGCCGAATGACATCGCTTCCAGAATCACGCTGCCCAACGCCTCGTCGCGGGACGGTCGAACCACTAGATCGATATCCCGGTAGCAATGGCTCATATCCGCCATCCAGCCGCCAAAGCGCACGTTGGGCAGCCTGGCTGCAAGAGCCCGCAGGCGGGCTTCGTCCCTACCCCGGCCGATGATCCAGAAGGCTATCTCCGGGTAGTCTTTGCGCAGCGCCCGCGCGGATGCAAATACGGTGCGGTGCCCCTTTGTCGCTTCGTCTAACTCGCCGATGCAGGCAACAATAAAGCGCTGCTCGCGCTTGCGGCTTACTGGCTCGGCATCGACGGCAAACTCGGGCAGCGGGACGCCGTCGTATATGGTTTCGACTTGGGCGTCTTCGATACGGGTCTTGACAGCGTTGCCCACCGCGTTAGATACGCCGATTATTCTGGCGGCGCGCGAGTAGCACCAGCGATCGAGCAGGGTGGTCTTTACGGGCTGCAGCTGTCGCTGCGTGAAGACGAACGGCCGCCCCCACAATGACGCTAGCGCGCCGGCCTTGAGACCGCTCGGGTCGTGAATATGGATGACGTCGCAATCGTCGGTGGCGCGAGCCGCGGCGACAAACGAGTTGGCGACCGGACGAATTTGGCAGCCTCGTAACTGGGCGGCCCGCTCCAACAATCGGGACCCGGTCCGCAAGATTAGCCGTTGATCCATCGCTTTGGTTGCCGCCAGCGCTCGAGCGAGGGTCAGCGTTTGGCATTCGCCGCCGCCTAGGCCATCGCTCAGGTTGACGTGTGCGACGCGCACCCTACGGTACCGCCCAGGCTGGCATCAAGCCGTAGACTTTGGGTATCAAGTAATCGAGTCGCCAACGTTCTTTCCAGGTTCCCCAACCATGATGGAACCCGTACGTTACGCCGCTGTTCAGATAAATTTTGCGCTCGTTCGGGCCATGCACCCGGCGTGGGCTAAACACCGGTTGCGGCGTCAGCTCGATAGTGGGGTATCGAGTGGGGTCGCGAAATAACACTCTGCTCAATAACCCGGGTCCGGTGGCCTCGACGACATCGCGAAAGCTGTCCGTTTGCGGTGGGGAACTGACAATCTCATCGAGCACGTCCTGCCAAAAGGCCTGCTTTGGTGCCGAGGCCATGAAATAATTGGCGACGGCATTTTCGAAGTCCCCGTATGCCTTGTCATGTTCGAGCGACAAGACGGTTGCGGCTGTTCCGTAGTCGTAGGGACGCAGGAATTCATAGTCTAAATCGCAGTACAGGCCGCCGAAATCCAGCATGAGTACGTAACGGAACACGTCAACCCGCATGATGTTGCGGTTAAACCCCATGTAGATCGGATACAGGCGGGGATGCTGGCGGCGAACGTGTAATTCCATCGCGTAGTCGGTCCACAGGCGATATTCCCAACCGGGGTGATAGCGCTGCACCGCAGCGACCGCGTGCCGCCAACGACGCGGCACCTCGGGCTTACGCCACAACTGATGGATGACTTTGGGTATCGCCATGCAAGGATGACGCCGTGAGGCGGCGAATCCTTCGCCAGGGCCGCGATCCCGGGTGGTACCATCGTGGCCGGCAATGCGCCGGGTCAGTCGCCGTCCGAGAATGCTCGAGCTCCTGGTTGATTTTTTCAATACCTATGCCGTTTGGGTTGCCGCCGTCTCACTGGTCAGCCTGGTGGTCGGCGTCGCGAGCCTGCCGTTTCTGGTGGCCCGTATTCCAGCGGACTATTTTTCCCACGAGGAGCGGCAACGGATGATCGCTCGCCACGGCCACCCGCTGATTCGGTTGCTGCTGGCCGGGGCCAAGAACGCGCTTGGCGCGGTGCTGGTAGTAGCGGGGTTATTGATGCTGGTCCTGCCCGGACAAGGCCTGCTGACCTTGTCCGCTGGCCTGATGATCATGAATTATCCGGGCAAATACTCGCTGGAACGCTGGTTGATCATGCGGCCCTATGTGTTGCCGGCGATCAACAAATTACGGCGCCGCTACGGCGTGCCGCCGCTACAATCGCCGCGGCGATTCAGTTAGCCTCGTCCAGGCTTAGGTCGACGACCTTGAATTCAACCCGGCCCAGGCGCACCGAATCGCCGTGGGCAATAGCTTGCTTGCCTTCGACCAAAGCATCGTTGACGCGTACGCCGTTCTTGCTGCCGGCGTCCTCTACGAAGGTGCCGTCTTCGTCGGTGCTTATGAATGCGTGAACGCGGCTGATAAAATCACTGGCGATTTGAATATCCGCGTTGCGTGATCGGCCAATGGTCATCCGGGCTTTGTAAATCGGATGACGAATCGGAGTAGCTTCGTCCAGGACGATGGCCAGGCTGCAACTGAAATCGGGTTGTTTCGCGACAGGCGTAGCCGGTCTTGGTTCGGGATCGACTAACTCTAGTTCAATCGACTCGGCGGCGTCCGCCGTGGTCTCGCGAAACTCTTCGGCCTCTTCGCCGGAGGCCGGTTCCTCGCCGGCGGGGAAAATTAATTCCGGGTCCACCAGCTCGCTATCGAGATTGGGCAGCGTTTTGGACAGGCCCGTTGTCGAGGCAAAAATGAGGTTTTCTTCGGCATCCTCGTCCAAGGCTAGGGTTTCGCGCATGTACGAGTCATCATCCATCAGCGCTTCGAGGGTGGGCATGGCCGCTTGCTTCGTAGAGGGCGCGGCGGTGGCCGCCTCGGGATGATCCCGGCGGTGGAGTGCCGCTTCCGCGGCGTCCGCCCGCTCGCGTTCCGCTTTCAACGCATCCCGCAGCTCACGGCACTTGGCCATGCGATCCTCGATGCCCTGCTCCAATTCACCGATGCGCTGCTGGGACTTCTCAATCGTTTTGCGCAGTGCCTCGGCGACCCGCTGTTCATTGTCCACGGCTTGGTTGAGCGCTTTGATCTCGGCGTCGCGGCGCTCGATTCCGCGTTCGAGGGAAGTCACAAGGGTTCGCTGCTGCAAACTTTCTTCTGTTTCCGGGGCCTTGACACCTGCCGTGGCACCGGATTCGTCGGCAGCCTGTTTGAGAAACTTCATTGTCTACCTCGGGGCCGGGCTTCGCGGTCGGGAGGTCGTACTCCCGCAGACCATCCGCTAAGCCTAGCCTAATTATTATTGTTGTGCGGCCGAACCTACCTAAGATTAACCCAGTTGGACTGTGAACTGGTTCACAGTTTTCCGGGTGCCCGCACGGCCTGGTTGTCTCCCGCCTGGTGATCCGGCTCCCTAGAGTCGATGGACGGGCCGGGCCGCTGGGGTGCATGCTAGTCGCGGCAGGGGTTTTAGGAGCTAAACCGTGGATTTGACCGCTTCCCATGCGCTGGTGACCGGTGCCAACCAAGGCATCGGGCTAGGTTTCGTCGAGGTCCTGTTAGGGCGGGGTATCGCGAAGGTCTATGCCGCGGCGCGCAATCCCGCGACACTGGAGGATCTCGTCGGGCTGGACCCCGCGCGCGTCGTGGGACTCGAGCTGGACATCACCTCGGCGGAGCAGCGCCTCGCTGCTGCAAGGCGGGCGCCGGACGTCGATTTGCTGATTAATAACGCGGGGATTGCCGGCAGCGGGCGAGGCGAGGAACGGCGATTCCTGGCGGCTTCGAATATGGATGACGCTCGCCTGGTCATGGAAACCGATTTTTGGGCCCCCGCGGAAATGTGCCGCCTCTTCGTTCCGCCCATGGTCAGCCGTGGCCGTGGCCAGGTGATCAACATCGTTTCCATCGGCGCCTTGTTCTGCACGCCCGAGTACGCGACCTATTCCGCGGCCAAGGCCGCGTTCGGCATGATGACCCAGGGGCTGCGCATCGAACTCAACGGCAGCGGAGTAGGTGTGGCCGGCGTGTTCACGGGTGGCGTGGCCACGCGAATGTCGGCTAACAACCCCAACACCCTGGTTTCTCCCGAGGCGCACGCTAACGAAGTCCTCGATGCCGTCGCCGCCGGCGAGGTGGACATCTTTGCCGGTGCCCGCGCCGGCGAGTTGCGGGATGCGGTCCGCGCCGACCCGATGGCCTTCGAAGCCCAGCTTACGGAACGTTTCAACACCAATCGCTTGGAGTAGTGAACTATGAGCACCGCCCACCCTTGGCTCGAGTTGTCCCACTGGCCGAAGAAACCGTTGCCCCGCGAGGAACTCGAGCGGCGCATCGAGCGTGCGTTAACGCTTACCAACATCGGTGTGTTGGCGACTTCGAGCAGTAAAGGTCCCATCGCCAGCCCGGTGGAATTTTATGCGGACGGATTTACTCTATATATTTTTCCTCAACCGGGCAGCCCGAAGTTGCGAGCCATGCAGCGGGACCCACGCGTCTCCTTTGCCGTGGCCAACCCCATGGCCGGCTGGGCGTCGGCGCAGGGCGCGCAGCTGTTCGGCGAGGCGGAATTACTCGATGTCGGTACCCCGGAATGGGAGCACGGCATGCGTATCTTTAAATGGCCCGCATCGGCCTGGGAAATTGATCGTCCCCTGGATGAACCCCCCGAGGGGCAGTTGATGCGCCTCGCCCCCGAGCGCATCGTTTATACTGAACACTTCCTCCGTCGCGACGGGTACGGGCCGCGGCAGATATGGCACCGGGACGCCAGTTAGGAAAAATCCCAGTGGAATATTTTGCTGGCGTTGATCTTGACTAGGGCGGAGGCACCCAAACTCTGGATGTATTTCCAGCCTGCGCTGTCCGGGTGACCATAGTATCGATACATCAATGCTTCGTGAAATTTGCCGTGGATCTCGTCATCGTCGATGACTTCGGCGGTCCCTTGGATCATGATTCCCTTGTAAGGCGATTTCGGCGTGTCGACGGTGAAGCACACCTTCGGGTTGCTTACCATGTTGCGGAATTTCTTGCGCGTGCGCTGCGTGCCTAAATAAACCTCACCATCCATGAGGGCGTAGAACACCGGCGTACTATTAGGTGTGCCATCGGGATCGACGGTGGACAATGTGCCGATTTTCTCCAGTGCCACGTAAACCGCCCAATCGCCGTTTAGTTTTTTGCCCATTGTTGTTCCCCGGTAGCTGAGGGGTTCTTGTAAGGCAAACTCCGCGCCGATTCAAGGTCAGTCTTCGCCTAGCTCGCGTGAAACCAGCATTCGACGGCGCGGGCGGCATTAAGGATGTCTTGCCGGTGGACTGCGCTGATATCCAGCCAGTCGGCATGCGCACAATTGGCCTCTAACCGTGCCCCGCGGACGAAGGCGCAGCGTTCATCGGTATCCAAGCTATTCCACCAGCGGCATTCCGCGGCGCAATCCTGCTCGACCGTGGCCACGCTATTTTGCGGCCAATGCAGCCGGGCGCTGAGCTTCAATGCCCGGTTGATGGTGTCTTCCATTTCCACGCTAGCCATTTGCCTAACTCCACGAACTATTCTGGCTTCAGGCTAACCCTGCTTTGATGAACGAAACCTGAGGGTTGAACATAACCCGGGGAAATTTACGCGCCGGTAACCTGCGCTGACGACACGGGCCCAGCCGTTAGTCGTGGGCGCTGAGGATGCGCAGCTTGGCCGCCTCGTGAGCGGGGTCGTCGATGACGCCCTCCTGCTTGAGCCGATGGTGATCCCGCATTGCGTCCCTCAAGTCCTCGCGCTCGGAGCTATCCTCGCGGGCGGCCGCGCTGGCCGCGGCGAGTCTCTCGACCAGCTGAGCGCAGCGCCGCTGGCAGCGGATTCCGCCGGTAATCGTCAGCACCGTGACGCGGCCATGGAGGCTGGCAAATCGAAGGGTGTCGCCGGTTCGGTAGATTGCCAGCAGTAGCGCGAACAGGCCGCTCGTCGCCAGCAGAATCCCGCCGGACAAACGCCATACGTCGAAGGCGCCGAAGTTGATCGGCAAGGCAAGCAGGGCCAGGCCCAGGCCACCTGCAACCCCGGCCGTGATAAAAGCACGCTTGGCGATGTGGCGGGTCACTTCCGGCGCGGAATCCAGAAAACGTGCGTGCAAGGTGTATTGCCGGCTGCGCTTGCGGCGCCGTTCCTCCACACCAATCGAACCGTCGTCGTAGAGCTTTATGGTTTGTTCGGCAGCGTGGGTCGGGCGCTTCAAATTGAGGCGATACTCCACGGATCTAGGGGTTGCATCGGCCTCGGCAAGCTCGTCCTCACCGCCGAGGGAAATGTGCTCCGCGAGGGTGTAATCCAGATTGTCGGGTATCGCTTGCATTGGGCGTGACGGAACTCCGCGGCTCGGAAGCATCCCATGCTAGCGGGACTTGGGCCGCGAGTCTGAGAGACAGGTCTCAACTGAGCTCGATCCGCCGGTGGCTGGACTTGTGTGCAGCGGTTTAACACACTGTAGGTATGGAGTTTGTCATTGTCGGTGCCGGTGCATTGGGTTCGATCTTGGGGGCCCAATTGATGGCGGCAGGCCATTCCGTAGTGATGCTGGCTAGGGGGGCGCGGGCCGCGGCGTTGCGTCGCGACGGGATTCGCCTACGCGGTTTGGTGGACACCCAGACCGCCTGCGTGGTCGAAGAAAATCCCAAGGCCATCAAGGCGGCCGACGTCGTTATTTTTGCCGTGAAAACACTCACCCACGAGGCAGCGGCCCAATCGCTCGCGCACTTGCAGGTGGACATGGCGTTGTCGGTGGCCAACGGGGTCATCAAGAATCGGCAGCTGGTCGAAGCCTTCGGACCGGAACGCGTCTTGGGTTGTATGGCGGACGTGAGTGGCGAATTGGAGTCCGACGGGCGGGTTCTGTTCACCCGCAACATGTGTCTGGCCATCGGAGAGTTAGACGGTCGGTCCACGGCTCGATGCGAAGCGCTTTCCGGCGCTTTGAATGCCAGCGGTATCAACGCCGCTATCGCCACCGACATCCGCTCGGTGGAATGGTCGAAGTTCGTCGGTTGGTGTCCATTCATGGGGCTGTCGGTATTGAGCCGCGCCGTGTCCGCCGAATTTTTGAGCGATCCGGATCACGCCACCGTGTTGGTCGCGGCGGTGCGCGAAATGTTCAGCCTCGCCTCGGCGCAGGGTATAGATATCGAGGGCCGGTCACCGCTGCCGGTGAATGCCATCGCGAGTGGCACGTTGGCCGACGGGGTCGCCTGCGTCTTGCAGGTCGGTGCGCGGCTACGCGAGCATGCGCCGCAGCATCGAATGTCGGCGCTCCAGGACCTGGAGCGCGGCACCCCGCTGGAAGTCGAGGCCACCCTCGGTCACGCCGTCGCGCTCGGGCGCCAGCACAACATTGAAATGCCGACCATGACTACCCTCTATCACCTCGTCGCCGGGGTAGATCGGCAGAACCGGCGCCCATAAAAAAACCGCGCAAGCGTTGCTTGCGCGGTGAGTATTTGGCCGATCATATTCTCGAATGAGTGGAGCTACATCGTTACAGCCGTTTCCCGGCCCCAGGTGCGCGCTTGCTCCTTCGTGAGCCGATACATCGCGCGGATGGGATAGCGGAAACCATCTACCCGGACTTCGTCGAAGCGGGCGTCAACGCGGCCGGCCGTCGAAGTCAAGCCAATCACCTCCGCGAACCTCAGGCTGCTTGCGGGCCGCCGGAGTTCGATCAAGTAGGGCTTGAACGGCGTGGTCCAGACGATCAACGTATCGCGATCCACCGCGCGCCAGCCGTCCAGACGACCAAAGAAATTGAACTGGTCGATGGGCTCCGGTTGGGGCACCACCCGGACTTCCGGGGCCGGAGAATGGGCTTGGCTGACACCGCAAAACAGCGTCAACGCGGCGACTAAGCACAGAGAAAAGGTCCTCATGGCTGCCTCCTAGTAAGGTTGTTAAGGCTTACTTTGGCCCACCTTGCCTTAACCGTCGCTGAACGCTAGGCAGGGGCGTTAATCCATGTAAACTTGCGGGCCGAAAGGCCACGTGTGCCCGCTTAATGCTTCGTCGGAGAACCGCATGTTGCAGGACCTTCAGCAATTACCGCCCGATCCCATACTCGGCTTGAGCGCCGCTTGCGCGGCCGATCCGAATCCGCAGAAAGTCGACCTGGGCGCCGGCGTCTACAAAGATGAGCAGGGGCGCACGCCGATCATGTCCGCGATCAAGAAAGCCGAGCAAGCCTGGATCCAGGAGGAAGACACCAAGGCCTATACGCCGCAGATGGGGGTTGCCGGGTTCGCCGATGCCATCACGAAGCTTTTGCTCGGTGACGGTCACCCGGCCTTGGCCCGCGCCCGCACCCTGCAATGCCCGGGCGGTAGCGGCGCCCTGCAGGTCGCCGCGAGAGTGTTGAAGCGCGCTCGCGACGACGTGACCATTTGGCTGAGCGACCCCAGTTGGCCTAACCATCGCCCCTTGTTGAGCAGTGCCGGGGTCGCCCTTCAGGACTACCCGTACTACGACCCGCGCACGCATGCCGTCGATTTCGGCGCGCTGACAGCCGCCCTGAACAGGGCCGATCCCGGTAACGTGGTGCTCATTCACGGCTGCTGTCACAACCCCTGCGGCGCGGACTTGGACGAGGACCAATGGCGGGCGTTGGCGGTGCAGCTCAACGACCGGCAGTTGACGCCGTTTATCGATATTGCCTACCAAGGGCTGGGAGAGGGTCTCGACGAGGACGCGTTCGGTGTCCGCTATTTGGCGGAACACTGTCCAGAACTGGTCGTGGCGAGTTCCGCCTCGAAAAACTTCGGCTTATATCGGGAACGCGTTGGCGGTGTCACGTTCGTTACCGCGTCGGGTGAGCAGTCGGAAAGGGTGCGCAGCCATGGCGCGTCGGTCGCGCGGGGACTGTATTCTCTGCCGCCAGCCCACGGCGGCGCCCTCGTCACCCGGGTGCTGCAATCGGTGGAACTGAATCGGGAATGGCGGCAGGAGTTGGAAGGGGTGCGTGAGCGCATCAACGCGATGCGCGCCGCACTGGCTGAGGCAATGCGCGAGCGATTGAATGACGGGCGCTTCGATTTCGTGGCTCGTCAACGGGGGATGTTTTCCTTCCTCGGGCTGAGTGCCGCCCAAGTAGAAACGCTGCGACAAGACCACTCCATTTATATGGTGGCTTCCAGCCGCATCAATGTGGCCGGGCTTACAGCGGCCAATGTGGCCTATGTGGCCGACGCGGTCGCCGCCGTCCTGTAGAAGGCGCGGTCGCGCGCCCGGGGGATGGGCTCAGTCCTCTTTGCGAGTAAAGCGGCCGGTGCTGTTGTAGGGATCGCCGCCCATATCGTCCGAGGTGATGTCGAGCGGCCGGGTGATTCGCAACAGGCCGACTCGGGCGGAATCTTCCCCGTCCGCGGTTGCGGGGCTGTGCTTTGTGCGCTGCTCCGCGATCGCTTGGGGGGTCTCCCGCTCCTCGGCGTCGTCGTGCTTCGCTGGTTCGGTGTTCATGCTCAGGACCCTTCCTGGCTAAGATCTCACAACCAGATTAGGGGTTTTGCCGCGGCGAGTCCCGCGCCCCGGTCGGGCCGCCGGTACCGTTGGTCCGGTGGCCAACCGTTCGTCAGCCGGGGCGAACCGCTTGTCAGCTCCCCAGCCGCAACCCACCGTCGATGTCGATCACCCGCCCCGACATATAGTCGTTTTCCAGCAGGTAGACGGCGGCATGGGCGACTTCCTCGGGCTCGGCCAGGCGCTGCACCGGGATGCCCGCGGCCATTTTTTCCAGTGCCTCGGGTTTCATACTCGCAACCATTTCGGTATTGACGAAGCCGGGGGCGATGGCATTGGACCGGATGCCATGGCGGGCGAGCTCCTTGGCCCAGACGACGGACATGGCCGCGACCCCGGCCTTGGCGGCAGAGTAGTTGGTCTGGCCGAAATTACCGGCCCTGGAAATGCTCGAGATGTTGATAATGGTGCCGCCGTCGCCGAACTTGATCATGTGCTCGGCAGCTTCCCGGCCGCACAGAAACACCCCGGTGAGATTCACGTCGATGACCGCTTGCCACTCGGCGAGGGACATCTTGCTGATAATTTTGCCGTCCTTCGCCTTGATGAGTAATCCATCGCGGAGGATGCCGGCATTATTGATGCAGCCATCCAAGCGGCCGAAATCCTTCGCTACCTTAGCGAACAACGCTACCACGTCGTCTTCCTTGGCGACGTTGGCCGTATAGCTGCGCGCCGTGACGCCGGCCGCGCTACACGCAGCTTGGCTGGACTCAAGGGCGTCGGTGTCGATATCGACCAGGGCGACATTGCTGCCTTTTGCAGCGATGCCTTGAGCAATGGCGGCGCCCAAACCTCGGGCTGCGCCGGTGATGACCACGACCTTGTCTTGCAGATCCATGAGCGCGTCCTTACACTTGTTTTGTTGCGGCGCACAATACTAACCGGCTGCGAGACCTTTGGCCAGAAACGCAATCTCCGCCGTCCTGCCCGATCCGTGGGAGTATCGTCGCAATGTGGTGCTTGTTGGGAGGGTGACGGCCGATGGCCAAAATAGGCGCGGATTTGACGGGCAGAACGGCCCTGGTGACCGGCGGCGGCTCCGGGTTCGGCCAGGCGTTCGCTCGTGTGCTGAGGGCCAATGGCGCGCGCGTATGCGTGACGGGCCGGCGGCTGAATAAGCTCGAACAGACGCTGGCGGCGATCCCGGGTGCCGATGCAACGAACAGTCTGGCGGTTGTCATGGACGTCACCGATCCGGCTTCCGTGGCCGCCGGTTTCGATGCCTGCGAATCCCGCTTGGGCCTCGCCGACATTATCGTGAGCAATGCCGGGATTAGCCGGGTCGGTCATGCCCACGAGTTGTCCGAAGAAGATTGGTCGGCGGTGATCGACACTAACTTGAACGCCGCCTATCGGGTGTCCGCGGAGGGTGGCCGGCGCCTGATCGCCGCAGGAAAACCCGGTTGCGTCGTCAATGTCAGCTCGATCCTGGCGCTGGTCGTGCAAAACGGACTCATCGCCTATTCCGCCGCCAAGGCGGGTCTCGTGCAGGTCACCAAAACCATGGCCGTCGAGTGGGCCCGCTACGGAATCCGCGTGAATGCGCTGGCGCCCGGATATGTGGAGACGGAAATGAATCGCGACTATTTTGCGACGGACGCCGGCAAGGCGTTTATCAAGAAAGTCCCGCAACGCAAACTCGGGGTACCCGAAGACCTGGACGGACCTCTGTTGCTTTTGGTCTCGGACGCGGGCGCGTACATGACGGGCTCGGTGCTCGTGGTCGACGGAGGGCTATCCCTAGCGGGACCCTAAATGCCTTCGCCGTTCCGCTCATGGCAGGCCGCCGCGCTGGCCCTGTATGTCTTGCTTGCCCCCGCGAGTGATGCGCAGGAACGTAAGGGTATTACGGTACCGCGCAGCACCAGCGCCCCGGTCATTGACGGCGTGCTGGACGAAGCGGTGTGGCGTTCCGCGGCCGTCGTCGATGACTTCACTCTGCATCAGCCCAACCCGGGCGGCGAGCCAAGCCAGCCGACCAAGTATTATCTGTACTACGATGAAGCCGCGCTGTACATCGGCGCGGAGCTGAGTGATTCCGAGCCTGATCGTATCATCCGCCGCCAGTTGCTGCAGAACCAAGCCGTGGTCGACGACGACCATGTGCAAATATTCATCGATCCTTATGACACCCGGCGTCGAGGCTATCTTTTCTACGTCAATCCCAATGGCGTGCAACGCGACGGCCTGGTGTTCGGCAACAGCCGGTTCAACATGAACTGGGATGGTGTTTGGCAGGCAAAAGCCCGGGTGACGGATTCCGGTTGGAGTGTCGAGGCCGCGTTTCCGTTCAAGACGTTGTCATTCGATCCGGAACAATCGGCTTGGGGCATCAATCTATTGCGGACGGTACGCCGCAGTGGCGAGGAGGCTGCCTGGACGCTCCGCGATAATCGCTTGACGTTGGATTCGATGGGTATGGCCGCCGGGATTAGGGACATCGACCCGGGGAGGGGGCTCGACGTCGTGCCGTCATTTGCCTTGTCCGAGCACCGGGATTTTTCACGCGGGCAAAGCAGCGTCAAGCTCGAACCTTCGCTGGACGTGTTCTATCGGGTGACACCGTCGCTCACGTCGTCGTTCACGCTGAATACGGATTTCTCGGCAACGGAAGTCGATGACCGCCAGGTCAACCTCACACGCTTCTCGCTGTTTTTTCCGGAGAAGCGGGATTTCTTTCTCCGTGACACCGATATTTTCGAGTTCGCTGAGCTGGCGGAAAACGGCCGCCCCTTCTTTTCCCGCACCATCGGCTTGAGCTCCACCGGTGCGCCCATCGACCTGGTGGGCGGCGCCAAGCTCACTGGCCGGCAGGGGCCGTGGAGCATCGGTGTATTGGGTGTCCGCCAGGACGAATTCGCTAATCAGGCGGCCAGTGACTTAGGCGTGGCGCGCATCTCTCGGCGGGTGCTGGATCAGTCGCAGCTGGGCGGGATCGTTACCTACGGGGACCCCCGCAGCGATGGCAACAACTGGGTCGGCGGTGTCGATTTCCTGTTTCGGAACACCCGTTGGATTCCCGGGCAGTCCGTGGAGGGCGAAGTGTGGTACCAGCAGTCCGAGACCGAAGGGCTCAGCGGCGACGACTCTGCTTTTGGGATTCGGCTGCTGTACCCCAACGAGCGCACCGATGCGCTGTTGGGGTTTGCGGAGATTCAAGCCGACTTCAATCCGGCCATGGGTTTCGTGAATCGCTCCGCCATCCGCAGGTTCAATGGTCACTATCGACGCAAGTTCCTGTTCCGGGATCGTTGGATTCGTTCGTACCGAATAGGCATCGAAGGCGAGGAGATTCGTGACCTCGACGACGCGCTCGAAACCCGAATCACGAAGTTCGAACTCGCGGAACTGTTTAGCCGCCCTGGGGACCAGCTCAATGTCTACGCGCTGCGGCAAACGGAAGTGCTGAGTGCCCCGTTCGACCTCCTCGGCCAGGCGACCATCAATGCCGGCCGCTACGATTTCGATCGTTACGGTGTCACCCTGCGCATGCCGGGGTTTCGAGTGTTTGGCGTCAACTTCAATGCCGAGGCCGGAGATTTTTTCGACGGCAAGCGGCTGGATGCCGGCGCGACCCTGAATTACCGGCCTAATCGTCACCTCAAAGCGGCGTTGAGTTACACGAGTAACCACATCGACTTACCCAGCGGCAAATTTGTCAGCCGCATCATCGCCGCGCGGGCCAGCATCGCCTTCAACGTCGAGTGGTCGTGGATCAGCTTCGTCCAATACGACAACATCTCGGACCGGCTCGGTGTCAATACTCGATTGCGTTGGATACCCCAGCAGGGCCGCGAGCTGTTCCTAGTGATGAACTACGATTTCATCGACCCGGGTAACCGGGATTTTCGTTCGAACGTTCGCGACACGACCCTAAAGTTCAACTATACCTTCCGCTTTTAAAATGGGGACATTCCCCATTCTTCGAAATTAAATGGGGAATGTCCCCATTAATTGTTAGCGATACGTTTCGGTTTTGAACCCGGCCTGGGTGAGCGAAAGGTGGTGGGAGAACAGTTCATGGCCCCATTCCAAATGCGAGGCGCACACCAGTTGGCAGGACTCGCGTTGCACGAGGCGGCGCAATAACGCTTCGAACTGATCCCGCGTGGCGTCGTCCATGCCTTCCGTGGGTTCGTCGAGCAGTAGCAACATTGGCTGGTTGACTAACGCCCGTGCAATCATGACGCGGCGGCGTTGGCCGTAGGAAAGGCTCGCCAGCGGGCGTTCCGCCAGCGCCGTTAGTTCCAGCGTGTCCAGAACCTCATCCACGCGCCCCCACTGTTCACGCGTCGGCCGGCGCACGAGGCCGATGCTGGATGCAAAACCCGAAGCGACGGTTTCGCGGACGCTGTCGGGATAGCGGTAGTCGGTCTCGAGCGCCGGCGCGACCCAGGCAACCAACTTGCGTAAACCCTCGATGCCATCCTGCGCGTCATGTCCGCGCCAGTGAATGCGCCCGCCCTGTGCCGGCCGCAGCTGGCCATGCAGCAAGCGCAACAGAGTCGACTTTCCCGCACCGTTGGGCCCGGTCACCAACCAGTTTTGCCCGGCTAACAAAGTCCAACTAAGGCCGCTCAACACGCGGCGGTTGTCGAGCCAGACATCGGCGGCCTCGACGCGCACCAGTGCCGTTGCCGCGGCGCGGTTGGGTGAAGCTCGACGCTCGGGCCGCCGGGTTTGCCTCGGCGCACCTGATGTCACCGGCCCGCGATCAACGATACGGCCCGCCTCGAGTTCGAGGACGTGCGTGATCCACGCAGGCAACTGGCGGCGATGATGTTGCGACAAGACGATCGATGTATGCCGAGACACGCCGGCCAAATGTTTGCTCAGTCTTTGCCGATGGGGTTGGTCCAGACCCGCCATGGCTTCGTCCAGCAACAACACCTTGGGTCTCCCGGCGAGCGCCCGGGCCAATAACACACGCCGGCGCTCACCGCGGGACAGCGACAAGAATGGCCGATGGGCAAGGGCGATCGCGCCCATCCGCCGCAGGCAGGTCAACGCCCAGCCGAACTCCTTGGCGGTCGCTTTGCGGCGCGGGATCGTCATGTCCCAAATACCGGTCAACACCACCACGGTGGCCTGAAAATTCCATGCGAACTTCTCGTAGCGTTCTTCGAGCTCGTGGCTGACGATTTGGATTTCGCGCAGGGCTGCCACGGCGTCCGTTTCGGGGCCGTCACCGAAGTCATAAACACGCTGGCCATCGCTGGGCCAGTACTCGCCCGCGATGAGTTTCAACAAGGAAGTCTTGCCCGCACCATTGCCGCCCACAATGGCCCAATGCTGATGAGGGTCCAACCGCCAATCGATGTCGGCGAGCACCGTCGCCCGACCGAGTCTGAGCGCAGCTTTGTCAAGTTCAACCAGTGGCATTCAGACTCAGTATCCCGTTGCGGTGCGAGCCGCGGGAAATATCCTAAACGAATTTCTTGGTGTGTAAAATGAATGCACCATTCCGGTTCGAAGCGGATTCGTGACCACTGCCTCTCTCGCCCATTTAGACGCCGCACCCACCATTGCCGATATCGAAGCCGCCGCCGTACGCATTGCGGAGCGGCTGAGCGGTAGCCCCGTGGTTGAACATCCCGATCTCAACGCGCGATTAGGCCGCCGCGTGTTGCTCAAGAACGAAACCCGCATGCCGGGCGGCAGCTTCAAGATCCGCGGGGCATTGAATCGGCTACTGCAGCTCGGTGAGTCCGAGCGCGAGGCCGGCGTCGTTGCCTTCTCCTCGGGCAATCACGGTCAGGCCGTGGCGCTCGCTGCCAAGTGGTTAGGCCTCGCCGCAACGATTGTCATGCCGGCAGACGCGCCGCGGGTGAAGATCGCCGGCGTCGAGAATGCCGGTGCCAACCTGGTGTTGTATGACCGCTCCAGTGAGGACCGGGAAGCCATTGCCGCGAATATCGCGGCTGAGCGAGGCGCAACCCTGGTGCCGGCCTTCGACGACCCCATGATTATTGCCGGCGCGGGCACCGTGGGCCTGGAGTTGGCAAGGTTCGCGCGCGCCACGGGCGTCGACTTGGGCCTGGCCGCGGCGCCTTGCAGCGGCGGCGGTTTGATTGCCGGGACCGGGTTGGCGTTGCGAGCGAGCTTTCCTGGAA
>JAHEKG010000317.1 GCA_024638475.1 Rhodospirillales bacterium
GGCTTTGTTTCTAGGCCTATTGTTGGACACACTTTCCGGCGCCTTACTCGGACAACATGCACTGGCGATGCTCACTGTAGCGTACCTCACTCAGAGTTTTTCTCTACGTATTCGCGTGTTTCCGATCATGCAAATGAGCCTGACGATTTTCGTTCTTATCACTATCTATCAGTTCTTTCTGTTTTGGATCGACGGAATTACTGGCCGCCAAGTGCCACTGATCGACCGCTGGGCGCCTGCCATCAGTGCGGCACTGATTTGGCCGCTGGTCTTGGCTTCGCTTGACGGGCTGCGGCGCGAAACCGAAACACGGATTTAACCAATGAGCCGAGCCCAACCGCTGAAAGAACCCTGGCGCGAGCAGCGCTTGTTCTTCAAGCGTATTGCCATCGCGGCAATCATCGTCGTCCTGCTCAGCGCCGGCCTTGTCGCGCGGCTTGTCCAATTACAGATTCATGATCACGATCATTTCTCGGATCTGTCCCGGGGAAATCGTATACGCATCGAACCGCTGCCACCCATTCGCGGATTGATATTCGACCGCAATGGCGTTGTCCTGGCCGAAAACCGCCCCACCTGGCAGCTACTGCTGACCCCGGAGGATGTGGACGATATTCCCTACACACTAAACGAACTCACGGCCGCTGGCTTTATCCGCGTCGATGATCGATCCCGCATTGATCAGCTCGTCAAAAACCAACGCCGTTTCGAACCGGTAACGCTTCGCTATCGAGTGGCGGAAGAAGATGCTTATCGGTTTAGTGTTAGCAGCCATCGATTTCCGGGTGTCGTCATGCGACCGCGCTTGTCGCGTTACTACCCGTTCGGCGCGCCGGCAGCCCATGCGTTGGGCTACGTCGGCAGCATCAGCGTAGAAGACTTGGAACGCATCGATCGTGCCGACTACGCCGGTACCGCTCAGATTGGCAAAAGCGGCCTCGAACATCGCTACGAGAACCGCTTGCACGGCAGCGTCGGCTACCGTCAACAAGTCGTCAACGCGCGAGGCCGGATACTCCAAGGCCCAACGGCTGCGTTCCTGGGAAGCGCAGATACCTTAACGGGTAACGTGGATGCCCGCCTGCCGACTCCCGGCGATAATATCGTCCTCGGCCTGGATGTTCGCTTGCAACTCGCAGCTTACGAGGCCATGGGGGATTTTCGTGGCGCGGCGGTGGGTATCGACACGACCAGCGGAGACGTTCTGCTATTGGTCAGCACGCCGGCGTTCGACCCCAACTTGTTCGCTTCAGGAATTTCTAGAGCAGATTACCGGACCTTAAATCAAGACCCCGACCACCCCTTATTCAATCGCGCCCTGGCCGGCACCTATCCACCCGGCTCGACAGTCAAACCCTTTCTTGGCTTGGCCGCGCTGGTCGAGAACAATATCGACCCTAAACGCCGCGCCATGTGTCCTGGCTTCTTCACCCTCCCGGGCAACGAGCACCGCTATCGTGATTGGAAGCCCCAAGGACATGGGCTGATGGATTTGCACGATTCAATCGTCCAGTCCTGTGACGTCTATTTTTACCAGCTCGCATTAGGTCTCGGCATCGACGCGATGCACAGCTACCTCACAGAATTCGGGTTTGGATCGCCGACCGGCATCGATATTCGCGGTGAAAAAGCGGGTTTGATGCCGTCAAGAGAATGGAAACAAGGCGCGTTCGCAAGACCCGAAGACCGTGTGTGGTTCCCCGGCGAAACCGTCATCACTGGAATTGGGCAGGGATTTACCTTAACCACACCGCTGCAATTGGCGCATGCGACTGCCGCAATGGCAACGAGTGGGAAGCAGTTTCGCCCCAGGCTAGTCGCTGCCATTGAGGACGGCGTGAACGGCAGCCGGCAACGTGTTCCGAGGGTGGCCTTGGATACCGCAACGGGGGCCAGCGAAGGTCAATGGGCGGCCATTCAACGGGCGATGCTTGGGGTTACGTCCGAACCGCGCGGCTCTGGCTTTGCGTCAATGCAAGGTGCCGTCTACTCGGCAGCAGGCAAGAGCGGTACCGCTCAAGTCTTCACCATCGATCAGGAGGCCGAATACGATGAGGAGGAGGTTGAAGACCGGCTCAGGGATCACGGACTATTCATCGCCTATGCGCCAGCGGACGACCCGACCATCGCTTTGGCGGTCGTAGTTGAAAACGGTGGCGGCGGATCACGCGCCGCCGCCCCGGTGATACGCGTCATTCTTGACGCTTATTTCGCCAGCGGAGACTACGTTGCCCGCTAGTATAGACGTCGCGACGCCGCGTCCCGCAAGCCTCGGCGGCCAACTCATTCGCGAGCTCAAACTGGATGGCCCCATGTTAGCTTTGCTACTGGGTATAGCGTCCGTCGGCCTTGTCGTACTGTACAGCGCTGTCAACGGCGATCAGGGGTTGATCTTACGTCAGTTAATCCGTCTTGCCGCCGCCTTCACGGCCTTGTTACTGGTGGCACAAATTCCGCCCCGCTATCTGCGTATCTGGACCCCTTGGATTTTCCTTACGGGACTCTTGTTATTGGGACTGGTATTGGTCACCGGCGACCTTGGCAAAGGCGCCCAACGCTGGCTAGACCTCGGTATCGTAAGATTTCAGCCGTCCGAGATTCTTAAACTCGCAGTGCCGATGATGGTAGCGTGGTTCTTGCACGCTCGTCCGCTGCCACCAAATCTGCGGGTCCTGAGCGTGTTGGTGCTCATCACCCTCACTCCGACGATTCTGATCGCGTTCCAGCCGGATCTCGGTACCGCATTATTGGTACTGGCGGCCGGCGCAATCACGATCATCGTCGCCGGTCTTAGTCTACGGGTAATACTGGCCGTCGGGATTATCGGGCTGGGCGCCATACCCGTCCTCTGGAACTTCATGCTCGACTATCAACGCCGCCGAGTGATTACCTTCCTCAATCCGGAAACCGACCCTTTGGGCGCGGGCTACAATATCATTCAGTCGAAGATTGCAATCGGTTCGGGGGGCCTGTTCGGCAAAGGCTGGATGAACGGCACCCAGGCGCATCTCGAATTCCTGCCCGAACGTTCAACAGATTTCATTTTCGCCGTCATGGGCGAAGAATTCGGTTTGCTGGGATTGCTACTGCTGTTGGGCCTATATCTGGCGGTGGTGGGGCGCGGGCTATTCATTGCACTGCAAGCGCAGGATACTTTCTCACGGCTACTGGCCGGTAGCATCAGCCTGACTTTCTTCGTCTACGTCTTCGTCAACGCCGGCATGGTCTGTGGATTGTTGCCGGTGGTCGGCGTGCCACTACCGCTGGTAAGCGCGGGTGGCACTTCAATGGTGACCCTCATGGCTGGTTTCGGTATGCTCACGGCCATCGCAAACGACCGCAAGTTGCTAGCTCAATGATGCATTTTCACAGCCGCCGGCTACACGCCAAATGTCTGGCCCTCCTCAGTGCTGCGCTACTGGCAGCCCCTGCCGTTGCCAACACCGTCGACGAGTCGGCAATCCGAGCGGCCCGCAATGCCTTTGTCGCCGATATGGTCAGCACTCATGGGTTCGACCACGCGACGCTTACCGAACTGATGGCTACCGCTGAAATCAAGCCGAATATTCTCGCAGCCATGTCGAAACCAGCCGAGCGCACACTCGAATGGCATGAGTATCGGAAAATCTTCCTAACAGAACAGCGGATTAATGCCGGGGTGAAGTTCTGGAGAGAACATGAGGACAGCCTGAGGCGGATCTCAGAAGAGTACTCCGTGGCACCTGAAATGATCGTCGCAATCATCGGGGTCGAAACCTTCTTTGGACGCATTACCGGCAAGCATCGGGTATTGGACGCACTAAGCACCCTTGCCTTCGCTTATCCGCCACGCGCGAAGTTCTTTCGCGGCGAATTAGAACAG
>JAHEKG010000318.1 GCA_024638475.1 Rhodospirillales bacterium
GCCGACGGGGGCTACCGGCAGGCGCAGTTCGTACTGGGCTATCTTCACGACGAGGGGATGCAGGGCTTGACGAAGGACCCCTGCGCGGCGGCATCGCTTTGGCACCGGGCTGCCGAGCAGGGCTTGATGGCTGCGCTGCTGAGCTTCCCGCATCACGTTCTACACGGCCACTTTGATACCTGTGGGGTTTCCGTAACCAACGATGAGCTCCGCTCCATGCTCAAACAAGCGCAAACCATGGGGCCCGATTACTATCAGCGGATGATCATCACGGATCTTCTAACGGAGCTGGTGCCGAAAAACAATTAGCCATGTTTGTTATCGCAAACCCAAGACTTGTCGGAGGCTGTCATGAATAACCGTTTTGGAACCAAGGCAATGCGATCCATAAGTAACCACGGCCCAGTCGACGCCGTCGACGCGGTATGGCGTTCCCTAAACGAAGTCAAGGACCCATGCAACGTGCTCTCGGGCCACGACCTTAGCATTGTCGACATGGGGCTGATCAACCGCGTCGAGATTGTCGACGACGGCATCGAGGTCGGCGTGACTTTCACCGAGCCCGCCTGCCTGTTCGGCTATCGCATCATCGAGGACATCGAAGATCTTGCCGCTGCCCTACCCGGCGTGGCTAAGATCAGAGTCGTGCCGGAACCATTCCCGCTCTGGGATGAGTCCCGTCTCAGCAAAAAAGCTCGAGAAATTTACGCGCACAAAAAAGCGCGATTTGGGCAACGCCGCACCCTGCCCCTAGTCCAAGTCATGGAGGAACGCACGTGAGCCATTCAAAGGAAAAACACATCTCCCGCCGGCGGGCATTGCAAGCCATGGGCGCCGTCGGCGCCGGTGCGCTGGCTGCCGCCAAGGCCCCACCGGCTTTCGCCTCAGCTGAATGGACGCCGACGCCACATCCCATGGCCGAAGAATTCTTCGTTTTCGATGGCGTGGCGCATTGCTATAACCACTCCGACATCAACCGGCGCATCAAGCGTTCCGGCGACAAGGCACTGGACGTGTCCTACAGCTATCACGCCTGGTCCACCCCCGAGCGCTATCGCATGACGCCCGAACAATACAATCGCGATTGGCAGCCCGAGGAAGTCATGGATGTCATGTTTTTGGAAAGCCACACCGACATGATGGTGATGCACTCCACACCCATCTACGACGTCTTCTGGGACGGTCTCATCTCTAATGAAAAGGGCGCCTTTCTGAAAGACAAGTATCCGGAGCGGGTGCTCTGGTACGGCGCTCTCGATCTATTCGACCCACTGGATGCGGTCAAGGCAAAAATAGACCAACTCGTCAGCCAAGGCGCGGATGGCATCAAGCTTTACCCGACGCGTACCAATCTGCAGACCCGACAGTCGGAGGGTTGGTTCATGGACGACAAGAAACAAGCGTTTCCCGTCTTCGAATATCTCCAAAGCAAAGGCGTTCGCGATATCGCGACCCACAAACTCGTGGGTTACACGGGGCCGGAGACGGCTGCCCTGGGTATCGATGACTACTATGAGGCGGCGGCGGCGTTTCCCGATTTAACTTTCCACCTCGTGCACGCGGGCTGGCTGTTGTTCGAGGAGGCCGCGGAACTCATGCGCCAGCGGGAGAATGTTACGGCGGTCTTGGAAGGTCCGATGCTGTGGACGATTTACGATCCGGATAACTTCAACAAGATGATGTCGGTATTCATGCGCAAGGTCGATATCGACCGCATCATTTACGCGTCCACCGCGCCGAACCAACATCCCTACTGGATCGTCAACAACTTCTTCGATTACCAACCCCCAAGCGACGCGCCGTTCAGCATTACCGACGAGCAGAAGGCAAAGATTCTCGGCGGCAATCTGGCCCGCTACCACGGCATCGACAGCAGTGCGCGCCGCGCGCTGCTCGCGAAAGACAAATATGCCCGCGCCAAAGCCGCCAACGGTCTACGCGAGCCTTATATTATCCAACGATCCACCTAAGACGCGGCTGCGTAGGGTTCAAGACATGAACAGAAAAACTTCGTGAATTGGCGGTACATCCTGATCGGCGCGCTAGTGCTGATCGCTTCAGGCTGTTCCGACGGTGAGCTTGCGAAGCAGGTGAATGCGCTCAAGGAATCCAACAACGGCGAGGAACTGACGACCCTGTTGTTGGAGCGGGCAGCAAACGGGGAAACGCAGCACAACAGCGCAGGAGCACTCTGGATCGATATCGAATGGGAAGCGAGCGACGCTATCGTAGCGATAACAATGTCTGATTCTGACGAGCATACCCGTGTTGAGAGAACGCTGATCCGCGGACGAGAGAATCCACGCTCACCTGGTGAGGCCTTCGTCGCTAGTCGACTCCTCTACTATATTAACAGGGGCTTATATGAAGAAATTCAGCAGGAAATCATGCAAAGTGTGCTGGACTACTTGACAGCGAATCGTGATGGCCCGGAAGTTGGTTTATCACCGACAAGCGCTTTTTCGGCTCGACCATTGTCGCGCGGCACTGCTGTCGATGCGCTTGTTTCTTGGTACGACTCAGCGCACCCAAACGCGGATATCGGCAATCACATCTCGTTAGCCATCCCAACTGGGCCAACGAAAGCGGAACTCGAGGAATTTCGCAGCCGAGTCGCGCTCGCAGGAGTGATACACAGACGCCGTGAACACCACGGTCAGTACGTAGGTTGCGAAGGCTCGGCTTTTCGGTATGTAACCGATTTATTCCTTATCGATCTCGAATACGGCATCAAAGAGACGGCAATGGTGCAAGGTAGCAAACCCCCCGTGAGCGTGGCGAGCCGGGAGGGACGAAACTGCGACGCGGCCGGTGGCTGGCCCGATGACACGGACTACCTAGTACTGCGCCAACCAAGCGCGCGCCATTAGGATTGCAGGAGACCTGCATTCACCCTACGCAGTTTAGACTCTAGCGATCCGTCCGCCGGCGAACCAGCAACCGACCCGATCCTTGACGACACTCCCCTGGGGCAGCTGGGCGTACGTCTTTCTCATGGGAATAAAGCGGACCGCAGGGAGCCATCCCATGAGAAAGATGTACGGTCAGTTGGCCCAGGGGAGCGGCAAGATCGAACACGCCCAATCAACCCCAGCGATTGCAAGTAGGTTGTTAAGATGTGGGCAGGCGGGTCGATATCAGGGGGTACCTCCAGAGAATCGAGCGGAGCAAGCACCGCATGGTCCAACTAGCGCCTAACGATCCCTCGCCGGTCAGCGGCCTTTTTTCTAAGGTTTACCGCGAGATCCTAGCCGATCGGGCCAGCCTCCCGAGCATGCCCGATGTGGCGCTCCGCATCCGCGCGGCGATGCGGCAACCGACTTACAACGCCGGGACGGTCGCTCGGGCCGTCGCCGCCGATGCGAGTACTTCCGCTTATCTGGTGCGGATTGCCAACAGCGTGCTCTACGGCGGGGTTACCCCAATCCAAGACATCGAGGGCGCGATAACGCGCCTCGGTATGGCAACCACGCGCAATCTCGTCACCGCGCATGCCCTGCGCGCCATGTTCCAGACGCGTTCACCGAAGTTGAGTAAATTGATGCAAGAAACCTGGCGCCAAAGCGCGAGAATCGCCGCACTGTCGTCCGTCGTTGCCACCCGCTGCCCGGGTTTCTCGCCGGACCGGGCAATGCTCGCGGGGTTGTTGCAAGACATTGGCATTCTACCACTGCTAAACGCGCTCGAAGATCGGAACCAACCGATTCCGGAGGCCGATCAGTTGCGCAGCACCATCGACACTTTCGCCCCTAAGATCGGCGCGGTACTACTCGAGCACTGGAAATTCGACGACGACTTTATCGAGGTTGCCCGTAGCCGGGGCGACTGGTGGCGAAGCCCCAATGACGAAGCGGACCT
>JAHEKG010000046.1 GCA_024638475.1 Rhodospirillales bacterium
TGGCACGATAGTCGATATAGATCGCTTCGAGCACGCGGACCTCGTCGACAAACGACTGCAACGTCGCACGCGGGCTGGAGGTATCCAGCGGCGCAAGTGGTCCGCGCTCCTGTGCCCAGACGGGTGCGAAGGACAGTGCCAAAATGATCAGGGCATTGATCAGGCAACAACGCGGCGCGACGGTAATGACCCCGGATGGCCGGATCCTGCACGCCGATGCAACCGAAAACAACGACCTCCACTGGGGAATTCGCGGCGGCGGCAGCAACTTCGGCATCGTCACCGAGTTTGAACTCCAGCTCCACGAATTCGATCCCAACGTGACCTCGATGTCGTTCGTCTATCCCGTGGCAAAAGCGACGGACGCGCTCAAGGTGCTGTTCGAATTGGGCGAGCGGGTGTCCCGCGAGACTTCGCTGGGCGTCGGTATCGGCACCGACGGCAAAGGCGAAACCACGGTGTCCATCGGCGGAACGCACCTCGGTTCGTCGGCATCGGCCAAACAGGTCTTGGGCCGGGCTCTCGAACCGTTGGGCAAACCGTTACGCCAGCGCCTCAGTACGATGAACTACGTTACGCTGCAGTCGATCGCGGATGGCTCGCGGTATGCGACGTTGTCTGAATACAGCCGCTCGGGGTTCTTTCATCGGGTCGACGAACACCTGGCCGAGGCCATCGCCGATTACGGCTCGAAGCACACCATGGCCGGCACCGGCGTCCGGGTGAGTCAGCAGGGCGGCAGGGGCAACGACCTCGCATCCACCGCAACCGCGTTCCCCCACCGCGACACCATCTTCCAGTGCACGGTGAATGCGCATTGGCCCAACCCGCGCGACGGCGCCAAGTACCGGCAATACTGCAACGACAGTTGGGAGGTCCTCGGCCCCATGACCAACGGCGGCTTCTATATCAATGTCGCCGTCGATCCGACGGAAGCCGAAGTGCGGCGCGCCTATGCCGGGAACTATCGCCGCCTGGTCGCGCTCAAGCGCAAGTACGACCCGACCAACTTCCTGCGGCTCAACGTGAATATCGACCCGGCCGCCGCTTGAGGGCAATGGTGACGCTGAGGATGCGTATTGCCTACGGACCCGTTGCGGTACTCGCCCTGGCGCTGCAACCCTCCGGCTTCGCCCAAGCGCCGGAAAACACGGGGCCCAACGTCAACGTCATGCGCGAACTGGCGGGTACTTTGCGTCTCCAAACGAAGACCGACAAGCGCTATCGCGGCGTGGAGCAGTGGCGGATCTTCGTTCACCGCGACGGTTCGCGCACCATGATGTTGAGCAAGGATTTCGTCGCCGCCAACGCGTTGCAACTCATGACCGCCCACGTGGATGCAACGTTTCGCCCTATCGACGTATTTGCCAGCTACTGGACGCGCAAGGGCTCCAGTGGCTCGATCCATGTCACGGTGAAAGGTAGCGAACTGCGCGCCGTCTCGGAGGGTCCGGCTTCCCGGGCCGAGGAAGTCGTGTCGGTGCCCCACGAACTGTCCATCGTCACCCACGGCGAGTCCATGAACGGCTGGTATCTTTGGCAGGGTGAGCGCGATGCGAACGGCGTGCACAAAGCCACCATGTTCAACCTCAGCCCTACGCCAGAGGGCGGCGCGTTAGTCAAGGGCCGCTTGCATCCCAGCACCTTCACCTACCTTGGCCGCGAGACCGTGACGGTGCCCGCCGGCACTTTCGAGACCGAGCGTTACCGGATCATTAACATCGAAATGTGGGTACACGGGGCCGACCGCATCCTCGTGAAACAAGTCATCACTGACGAAGACAAGGAGTATGTCCTGACGAAGTTGGTGGTGGCGACGGCCGACTAACGGGTCGTTTGATGCGAGTTGCGCTGCAAGGATTCAGCGGCGGTAGTGCGGTTTCAGTTCATGGGGGAGTCATTGAATGCCACTAACGCAAGGTCTCAAGGATCTGTTTCGCTCACGGGTGCTTGGACGTCGCCGGCCGGAGAAATGGCCGTTCGTACCCGGCCGCTATCACATCCTCGATGATACGGCGCCCGTTATCGTCGTCATGCCGGACAACGCATCGCTTGCGCGCGATCTCGCCGCATTGTCCGTACAGGGATTGTGCATGGTGAGCGCGGCCTGCCGAAGTGTCGCGGATGTCGAGAAATTGACCATCAATATCGACGCCAACATCGCCGTGCATTGCATCGTTCTGGCGGGCGGCGTCGAAGACAAAACCTACCCGGCGCTCGAAGCGCTCGAGGCGCTGTTCAGCGATACGGCGGAGATTTCGGAAAAAGCGGCGGCGTTGGCGCACAAGGTACGCGGCAAGCTAAAGACGTTGGATTTTGCGGCCCTGCAGAAGCGAGTCAGGGTCGTCAACATGCTGACCGCCGTGGACGTCGACAAGATCATCGCGGCCGTGCACAAGAACGCCACGGAGGGCCTGCGACCGGATGCCGGTTTCGTCGTGCAAGGCCACGACACCACGCTCGGCATTCAGCGGGTCATCGCGCCACCCAGCATCGCCCACGACTTCAAGAACGACAAGGCCGGTACGTTCGTCATCGCAACGAAAGTGAAGCCCAAGGCAAAGTCCATTGTCGTTGAACACTACAATTCCAAAGGCGAGCTGTTACGGATGATAGAGGGTAAGACCGCCCGGGATCTGTGCATCACGCTCATCCGCAACGGTTGGGTCAGCCGGCTCGATCACGCGGCCTACCTCGGGCGCGAGCTGACATTGGCGGAGGTGTCCATCGAGCAAGGCGTGCCCTATGAGCCCGCAACGCCGGTCGACGGCGACGACGACCCAGCGGATTCGAGCGCCGACCCGTGAGCGGCGCCGACGCCCGCGAAAAGTCGAAGTTCGGCACCTTCGGTGGCGTATTCACACCCAACGTCCTGACCATACTGGGCGTCATTATGTTCCTGCGGTTCGGCCAGATCACGGGCCAGGCCGGCATCGGCCATGCCATTCTAATTCTGCTTTGCGCGAAACTCATTACGAGCCTGACGAGTTTTTCGTTGGCGGCCATCGCGACCAATACGCGCGTCAAGGGCGGCGGCGCCTACTACCTGATCAGCCGCAGCCTGGGCGTCGAGTTCGGCGGCGGCATTGCCTTCGTGTTCTATCTCGCGCAAAGCGTTTCCGTAGCCATGTACGTCATTGGTTTCGCCGAGGCCTTCGTCGCAGCCTTTCCGGATCTTGGCTCCGACCCTCGCGTTATTGCGTCCGTCGCCAATGCCGCGGTATTGCTCACCGTCTTGATCGGCGCGGGCTGGGCCATCAGGGTCCAGTATCTGATCCTGGCGATGCTCGCCGCGGCCCTCGTTTCATTTGCCTTGGGCGCCGGTGCCTCGTTCTCGTTGGACCGTTTCACGGCGAACTTCGCGCCAGCCTATACGGACGGCGCCAGCGCGTTGACGATGTTCGCGCTGTTCTTCCCGGCGGCGACGGGCATCATGGCCGGCGCGAACATGTCGGGTGACCTGCGCGACCCGGGTAAGTCCCTCCCCACTGGAACGTTTGCCGCCATAGGCGTGACGGCTTTCGTCTACCTCGGCCTGATCCTGTTGCTTGCCGGCGGCATCGACCGGCAGGCATTGATTGACAACAGTTTGATCATGAATGACGTCGCCGTCTGGCCGGCGTTGATCATCGCCGGTGTGTTCGCGGCCACGTTGTCCTCGGCACTCGGCAGCATGTTGGGTGCGCCGCGTATCATGCAGGCGTTCGCCCGCGATCGGGTGTTCACATCGCTGCGTTTCCTCGGCCGCGGCAGCGGCGCCGCCGATGAACCCAGACGCGCCACCGTCATCACCGCGTTCGTCAGCCAAGCGGCGATTCTGCTCGGCGACCTGAACGCCATCGCGCCGATCATCACCATGTTCTTCATGGTCACCTACGGCACCCTCAATCTGGCGTGTTTTTACGAGTCCTACTCCCGCAATCCGAGCTTCCGGCCGCGGTTCAAATACAGCCATTGGACGCTCGCCCTGTTGGGAACCATCGGCTGCCTCATCGCAATGCTGCTGATCGACGCGTTTTGGGCCATCGCGTCGCTGATTGCCATGGCCGCGTTGTACTGGACGATACGCAGGCAGGGGATCGAAGCCCGCTGGGGAGACGTCCATAGCGGCATGGCCTTCGAACGCGCACGGACGGCGTTGCTGAGCTTGGAAAACGAACCCATTCATCCGAAGAATTGGCGCCCCATCATTCTGGCGCTCGGCGCCGCCAGCACCGGGCGGCGGCGCATCGCGGAGTACGGTCAGTGGTTGACGGCCGGCCGTGGTGTGCTGTCACTGGGACAGGTCGTGGGTGAAGGTACAGAGGATCGCATCGAGCGCAGTTACCAGGTCGAACGGCTCATCCGCCAAACGATCAGCGAGGAAGGCCTCGAGGCCTTTCCGGCCGTCGTGGTCGACGACGAAGTCCTCGACGGTTTGAAGTCGCTGTTGCAATGCCACGGCATTGGCGGTGTCCGCCCCAACACGGTGCTCCTCGGCTGGAGTAGCGATAGCGAAGAAATCGAAAGGTTTTCCAACATTCTGCGTCTCAGTCAGCGCCTGCAACGCAACATCGTCGTCGTCAAATCAGAAGCCGAATTTGACGCGTGGGAGGCGCCCCCCGGAGAAATTCACATTTGGTGGCACGGCCGCCGGAATGGCCCGCTCATGCTGCTGCTCGCGCACCTGTTGACGCAGAATAACGAATTCCGCCGGCGCAAGACGCGGCTCATTCACGTGATTCCGGAGGAGGCAGGCCGCATGCAGGCCCGTGAACACCTGGTGCGCCTGGCCGAACGCGCCCGCATGGAAATCGAGCCCATGGTCGTCGTCTCCGAAAACCTCCGCGAGGCGTTGCTCAATATTTCCCAGAACGCCGCCGTCGTCTTCAAAGGCTTCGACCCACCGGCCGCGGGCGAGCACATCCAGTTTTTCCAAGACTACGAGGTGCTGACCGAGGGCCTTGCCGAAGTCATCCTCGTCAGCAGCGCGCAGGGCGTGGATTTAGAGGCCTGATTAGGCCGCCGGCCGCTAGATATACTGCCAGCCTCTGTAATGGCGGCCCGGGACGCGTTCGGGTAGCAATGCGGCCAAGTCGGTCTCGGCCGCGATGTCCGCGAGGACCCGTTCGGCATCGCGGATCACCGCTTGCTCGTCCCACACGGTAGAGCGCCCTGCCTCCAACAGTTTGCGGCCTTCGACGAATAGCGTATCGACGCAATCCGCCGCCCCCGCCCAGACCAGGATGCCCAGCGTGCGTCGATTTTCCTGCGTGGGTCGCAGGGTGGCGCGATTCAGGTCGGCGATCAGACAGTCGGCCGCCTTGCCCACTTCGATGCTGCCGGTAACGTCATCCATGAACAGGGTGCGCGCACTGCCGAGCGACGCCATCTCGATGACGGTTTCGCTGGTCGCCCAGTGGTCCGCGTCGGGCACGGGTAAGCCTTCGCGGCGCTCACGCAAGATGGCGAGGTTTTGCGCAAGAATTGTATGGCGCATGACTTCGAAAACGTTTTGGCTATCCGATACCATCGGCCCATCCGTGCCGATGCCGGGCAGGACGCCGCGGGCGAGAAAGTGATGGACGGGCAGGCCGACGGCATCGAACTGCCGCAAGATCGGCACGAAACCGACCCGGCCGTCGTGCTCGGCAAGAATATCGATTTCGTCGACCCGCACGTTCACGGCCTTGCCGGCGTAGAGCGGGCGCTCGAGCACGCCGAAGTCGCGATAGTACTCGATCTGTCCCCCCTTATAGCCGCGCGCCAATAGCGCTTTACCCGCGCTGTTGTCGGTCATGTCGACGTCCAGGCGAACCCCCATGTCGGCGCTCGCCGCGGCAATGCGGCGCATGTCTTCGGGGTCGGCCAAAAACTGGTAATTCAGAAATCCCGTGGCCACTTCGAGCCGGGAAGAGTCGAATTTAGCGCTCAGGCGCTCGACCTCCTGCAAACCATCGTCGACGGATTCGCGGTCGGCCTCCGCAACTTTGTCGCTGTTAACGATGCAGCGCGCGAGAAAACCTCTCAACCCAGACTCGTCGAGCGCGCGCCAGGCACCATCGACGGCGCGCGGGTGCGCGTTCGTAAAGTGCTCGTCGTGGGTCCCGACATAGCCGGCGTGGGTCAATTCCAGCGCATGCAGCCGCGCAAGGATATAGCTGCGCTCTTCATCCAGGCGACTAGTCACCATGGTTTGCTGCCTGATGAGCGCGGCAATCGCGGCGGGAAAATCGAGCACCGGCCAACGGTCGTCGTTATAGCCGCGAAAAAACACTTGGATTAGGTGATTGTGGGCGTTCGAGAATCCTGGGAGGACCACCTTGCCGCTGCAGTCGATGGTTTCGCCGGCTTCGATGTCGCAGTCCGCCATGGGCCCAACCGCGCTAATCCGCCCCTCATGAAACGCCACGTAACCGTGGGTGAATACCCGCCGCTCCGCGTCTACGGTCACCACGTAGGCGTTTTTCAACAGCGTATCGGCAGTCTGCGGTTCAGTCATGTTCGATGCGGGACGCCCTATGTTCGCGCCGCCGTGCCGCGAGTAACCAAGTGCAGGGAAACTCGAAAACCGGCTACGAGGGTTTGCGGAATTTCAGCGTCATGCGATTGGATTCGCCGATCGCATCCATCGCGGCCCTCGCCTCAGGGTCTTCGCCGACACCATTATAGTTGGGCGGCAGACGCCAGACGATCTCTTCCTCGCTGGGCTGATCCTTGGGATTCGCATTGATGTTAGATTCCGCAACCAACTCGAACCCGGCGGCTTCGATCTGTTCGATCAGCCACGCCTTTTTCAAGTAGCCGTGGCTACCGTCGGCGAATGCGTCCGACATCTCCGGCCGAGCCTCATGCTGAACGACCCCGAATACGCCGCCCGGTTTTAGTGCCGTGTAAACGTCGGCGATCATTGCCGTCAGGTAATCGCCGGCGCCCTTGTTCTGGTAGTTCGCCGCATTGTGGAGCACGCGGGGAAAGAACGCGACGTCGACGCTGTTCGCATAGCTCTCCGGCATGGACCCGAAGTGGAAAGCCTCGGGCTTGGCACCCGACGCGCCGCCCCAGCCCGTCGCATCTGCAATGAATGTGGCGCGCCAGTCTTGCATCCTCGCCATAAACGCGTCGTTTGCGAACGGAAACTGCTGCCACATGTCGAGCGAATAGTTCGCGCCGATGACGACGCCGTCAGGGCCGAGATAGGGCAACAATATTTTAGTATACCAACCACCGCCGGGCAGACCCTCGAGCACGGTCATGCCCGGTTCGATGCCGAAGAACTCGATCGTGGCCTGCGGATTGCGGAACCGGTAACGCGCCTTGGCGTCATCTGCCTGCGTAGCGAGTACTACCGCCAGAATGGCGCCGGCCTCCGCCGCCGGCGCCGGCGCCGCGTCAACGACCGCTACCGATTCCTCAACGGCCGGGGGCTCGCTCTCGGGCTGACAGGCGGCAAGAATCGCGGCCGCGGCTAACATGAAGTACTTGTGCATTGGAATCCCCTGTTCGTTTGGTGGCAGTTATTGATTATTCGCCAGGAAACCTAATTATACATCTCGGCGAAGACATCCCAGCCGAGTCCGACACCCGCCGCGCGATGCGTTAGCGCGGTGTGACCGGCGCCTCGTCAACCGCGCTCATGACAACGCCCGGCGCCATCGCCCCCGTAGCCAACGCCTTCATGTACGCCGGCGTTGCCAGGTGGCAATAAACCTGCCCCGCGAGCCTTTCCGGCAGAATCCAGCGGGTCCAGCTTTCGTAGTCGTGGAACAGGCCGGGTGAGCTCATGTGGATCACGCCCGCGTCATCAACGTGGCTCAACTGGAACTCGGAGAGGTAGCTCTGCCCCGTGATGTAGGGCTCGATGTCGTCGACCACGAAACCCGCGGCGGTGTCGGCGGCCTCGCTGTTCCCCTCCGCCCGCAATTCCGCGATCGCGATCCGCTGCAGTTGGCGCGCCGCCTCGGGGCAGAATTTTTGTTCCCCGGCGGCAGTCTCACCATGTGCAGAGCGAATGTGTGCCGCGCCTTTCACCTTGCAGGAAACCATGATGGGCACACTGCCTGAATACTGCACGACCTGAAACGTCTGCAGCGGCTTGACCATGGACTTGGAGGCACGATACTCCGCCATGTCTCTGAACAATACGTTCTTACTAGTGAGTTCCGTGTTCGACAGGTACTTCTGCAGCACTTGGCAGAATGTCGGGTCCGTCGGCGACGGAAAGACAATGTCCCCGGCCAAGGATGTCTGGGAGAGCACTAGGAAAGCCAAGGCGGCGATGCGCTTGCTGTGATTCATTGTTTGCCAATTCTTGCTTGCATCAATTGTAGCCCAGCGCCGCGGAGCACGCGTGTTTTCGCGCTGCGAGCCGCTTCACGCGGAAGACCGAGGCTGGCAGCTCGGACAGGCGTACAGACGCCGGCCGGCCACACTGACGCGCTGGATCTTGCTGCCGCAGCGGCGGCAGGCGTAGCCCGCGCGGCCAAATACGGCGAAACGGTGCTGCTGGTAGTTTTCACCCGCCGCCTTCAAGCGCCGGACCATCGCCCGGGGGTTGGTGATCCCGCCCGTGCGATAGGCGCGTTGGCTGATCGCACAGGTGGCGCGGGCGAGGCGCCGCCGATCCGCGCTATCGAGGTGCTGGGGCGTGAGGCGGTAATCCAGCCCCGCCGCGTGCAGAATTTCCGAGCGCAGATAGTTGCCGACGCCGGCCAGGAACCCTTGATCCAGATAGAGGCTGCCGAGGCTGCGGCGCTTGAAGGGGGGCGCGGCCAAGCGCTCCGCCACCGAGGCCGGGTTGGTGCCGGCGGCCAGAATGTCGGGCCCGAGGCGTTGCAGAAAAGGGTGCCCCGCGAGTTGCGCCGGGGTCAGCACCTCGATCTCCGATGCACTGTACAAAAACGCTGCGGCGGAATCTGTCACGAGGCCGACGCGGAGGCTGCGACTAGTGTCCGGCGCGTCCCCGCCCGTCACGTACCAGCGGCCGTAGAGCTGATTGTGCGAATACAGCGTCAGGCCATTATCGAACCGCGTCAACATCGCCTTGCCGGCGGTATCGATGCGGGTAACCTCGCGGCCCGTCAGTATTCGCTGATACCTTTTCAGCCGGGGGAACTTGAAAAACACCCGCCTCAGCGGCATCGCCGCGATGGCGCCTTGAACCCGATCGGCGGCGCGCCGTATTTCGGGACCTTCCGGCATCAGGCGGTGTGTTCGTCCAGGAAGGTTTCGGCAGCGGCGAAGATTCGGTTCTTGCGCTCGCCGCTTAGTCTTTCGAGGGCACGCGTCATGATCGCCAGCCGCGGGTTGGATGCGAAGAACTCCAAGTGCTCGGCAATAAAACGCCAATACAGCCCATCGACGACATCGCACCAGTCCCCCTTAGGATAGTCGCTCATCTTCAGCAGGTAGTTCGAACCGCAAATGTAAGGCTTGGTCGTGAACAAGCCGCCGTCGCTGAACAGCGCCATGCCGAATACGTTGGGCCCCATGACCCACGCCGAGGAGTCCGCGTACATTTCCATGAACCAGCGGTAGGCGTCGTGGGGATGGATTTCCGCCAGGGTCATGAGGTTACCCGCCACCATGAGGCGCGGAATGTGATGGGTCCAGCCGAGCCGCTGCGCGGTGGCAATGGTGTCGTCCAGCGGCGGGATGCCCGTGTTGCCCCGATACCAGGCATCGGTCAGCCGCCGCCGATGGTTCCAGAAATTCGCGCCGCGCATCTGCGCGTCGTAGTGATGGTATACGCCGCGCACGAATTCACGCCAGCCGATCACCTGACGAATGAATCCCTCCAGGCTGTTCAACGGAACGTCCCCCGACTCGGCTGCCGCCAAAACGCGATCGATGACTTCCCGGGGTGTGATTAGGCCAATATTGAGCAGCGGCGACAGCGCGGAGTGAAACACGGTCGGCGACCGGATTGTCATTGCGTCTTCGAAATCGCCGAACTGTTCCAACCGGGACGCGACGAAGTCGTCCAGCCAGGCCAACGCCTGCTCGTGGGTGGTGGGCCACCAGAACGTATCGGTTTGGCCGGGATGATCCGCGAACTCGCTGTCGACTAATTCCGCCACGGCAGCCACGTGGTCGGTAGCCGCCGCGGGTGCTACCTCCGGGGGCGTGCACGCGCGCGGCAGTTTTTTTCGGTTGTCGGCGTCGAAGCTCCATTTTCCGCCCGAGGGTTTGCCGTCCTTCATTAATATGTCGAGCCCGCGCCGCTGCAGTTTGTAGAACTCGGCCATCAGCGGCCGCTTGCGGCCCTCCACGAAATCGGCAAACACCCCCCGTTCGGACAGGAACATCGGGCTCGCCACCACGTGCCGCTTCAGATCGTGGCGTTCGGCGAAAACCGCCAGCCGCCGCTCCGTCACCTTGCCCTCAACTTCGAAGTGGGCAAGTTCTGTGCATTCATCCTCCTCCAGCACGGCGAGCAGATTGTCCTCCAACGAACCCTTATGGGAGAGGGGGAAATAGTGAACGCGGTAGCCCCGCGACTCGAGTTCATCCCGGTAGCTGCGCATGGCCGCTAAGACGAGAATGAGCTTGTGTTTGTGGTGGCGCACATAGCGGCACAGTTCGTCGTCCTCGCACATGAACACCGGCCCCGGCCGGGGCACCGGCAGCGTTTCGATAGGAAACAGCTGATTGCCGAGCACAACGAGCATTTGCGGGTTTGTACTCACCACTCGATGTCCTGGCCGTCCCAGGCGATAAACCGCCCGCTGTCCTCCTGGCGCGCACCAAGAATAATGTCAATCAGCTGGGCGGCGCCCCGCTCGACGGCAAAGATCTGGTTCGGGTCCAGCCGCTTCGAGAAGGGCGCGGACAAATCGGTAGCGACGGTGCCCGGGTGCAGCGCCAGGCAAATGATGGGCGGCTTCTTACGGGACCACTCGATGGCAAGGTTCTTGGTGAACATGTTCTGTGCGGCCTTCGAGGCCCGGTAGCCGTACCAACCGCCCCGCCGATTGTCGCCGATGCTGCCCACCCGCGCCGACAGGCTGGCAAACACCGCCCCGTTACTGCGGCTCAGTAAGCCCTCGAAGTAACGTGCCACCAGCAACGGGCCGATTGCATTGACTTCGAAACTGTAGCGGATTTGTTCACTGGTCACCTCGGCCAGTCTGCGTTCGGGCTGCCGGTTGCCGGCATGCAGGAACCCGGCCGTATTGACCAGAATATCGATCTCTCCGGTTAGCGCTGCGCATCGCTCGGCGGCCCTAGCAATGCTGGGTTCGCTGGTCACCTCCAGTTCGACCACCTCGACACTGGGTTCCCTGGCGGCGATGGCGTTCAATGCGTTCGCCGCGGCCGGCGACCGGCAGCTGCCGATCACGCGCAGGCCCGCGCGGCTCAACTGGCGGACCATTGCCAGGCCGATACCCCGGCTTGCCCCCTGCACGAAGGCAACGCGTTGACGGCGGGCGGATTCACTGCTCATGCGGTTTGATTCGCGGTATCCGGGCGGATAGATTCACGCCTACGGGGCCCGGATTCACGACTGGGCCTCAGCCTCCGGCAGCGAGGTGCCCAGGGCCGCGCCCGCCAGGCCCATCAGCGAAAGCAAGCCGATGACCCCCGTGTTGGAAATGAGTGGCGCAAGCGCACCCACGCCGCCGGCCAGCAGCAACAGCACGCCGATGACGCTGTTGCTGACGGCGACATAGTCCGTGCGTTGGTTGCCCGTGCCGAGATTCACGACGTAGGTCTTACGGCCCACCCGGACCCCGCTATGGGCAACGGCGAGGCCGAAGTAAGCAAGGGGCAGGAACCAGAGGCTCGACACGAGCGCCGGCAGTAACCGATCCACGGCGGCCGTCAATAGGCCGAACCCCGCGGTGACCAGCGCCGCGGCGATCATGACGCGCTTGCTGGAGACATCCGCAAAGCGGCCCCACACCGGGCCGCTGACGAGCCCCGCCAACCCGGCGGCGGCGACAAACGCGCCGAGCAAATAGGTTTGCACGCCGATTCTTTCCTGCGCCAGGGCCACGTAAAACGGCGCGGCCAACGCGGAACACATCAACAGCGCACGGGTCATGACAAAGCGGCGAAAGGGTTTATCGCCCAGCACCGCACCGGCGCGCTTGACCGCGGCAACGGCGGTGCCGCCGCCACCGGTTTCACCGGCGTACTCGGGCACCTGCGCATAGACACCGGCGGCAAGCAGCCACAGCAATGCGGCACCGACCACGAGCAAGCTGAGCGGCGTGGCATCCTGCTGCGCCGCCGGCAGCATCAAGGCTCCACCGATACCCACCGTCAGCAAGCCCGCCCCCGCCGCCGACCAGCCCATCAGCTGGCCACGCTTGTTCTTGGGGATGGTCTTGCCGAGCACATCCTTAGCGGCAACGGAGCAGAATCCGCGCGCCAAACTGAACACGGCGATCAGGGCCAGTATCGACCAACCCGCCGCGGCGCCCTCGAGGAACAACGCGCAAACACCAATGCCGGCGATGGCCCCGAATTGACCGAGGCTGCCGCCGACCCAAACCCATTTCCTGATGGGAAGGCGGCGCACAACCCCACCGATGAACAACTGCGGTATTAGCGAACCCGACTCGCGAATGGGGACGAGGAATGCGAGCACGAATGCCGGCGCGCCCACCGCGCCCGTCAACCAGGCGAGCGTGGTTTTGGGGCTCGCCAACGCATCGCCGAGCTTGGTAAGCAAGTAGCTCGCCAGCAGCAGGCCGAAGCTGCTCGGCGCTTCGCGGCACGCGTCTTCGCCGATCTCCGCACAAACACGCGCATCTTCTTCGTTGGTTAGCTTTTCGTAGACGCTTTGGGCAAAGGACATCGAGGGTTTTAGAGGTCGAGATCGATCGCTTTGATCTTCGCGAATCGCTCCGCTACGTCCTGCCAGTGCACGATATCCCAGTAAGCCTCGATCCAGCGTTTTTTCTCGTTGCGGTACTGCAGGTAAAACGCGTGCTCCCACATATCCAACACCATGATAGGCAGCGTGCCGTTGCCGATATTGCCCTGATGATCGTAGATCTGCTGCACCAGCAGCTGACTACCCAGGGGGTCCCAGGTCAATGCGGCCCAGCCCGACCCCTGGACACTGCCCGCGGCCGCGGACATCTGCTCTCTGAATCCGTCCGTCGAGCCGAAATCCCTGGCCAGCGCGTCGGCGAACTCGCCGCCCGGCGAACCGCCGCCGTTCGGGCCCAGGTTCTGCCAAAACAGCGAATGCAGCACGTGCCCGGACAGGTTGAACGCCAAGTTCTTCTGCAAGAGATTAAGAGCATCGAAATCACCTTTGTCGCGGGCCTCGGCAAGCGCGGCCAGCGTCGCGTTGGCCCCCTTCACGTACCCGGCATGGTGTTTACCGTGGTGCAGTTCGAGGATCTCCGCGGAATAGGCGGGCTCGAGGCTGTCGTAGCCGTAGCCCAGTTCCGGAAGGGCATAGGTGTCCATCATCTTGTCTCCCAAAGTTTGATTACGCTTGATTGTGCGCTATTGGCCCAACCCGCAATCATTAACTATCGCGGAAAATTTAGCTGCTTACCGGGCCCGGCGCTTTCGCAGCGACCAGCGCAGGTGGCGACTAAGCGGTATCCGCCGCCCCCGCCTCGCGTTGGCCCGACGGCGACGTTGGCCTTACGCCTTTCCGTTGCGAAGGGTCATCGCTCAGCCGATGGAATTCTCTCATCGTTAACAAGATTCCGGTCAGCATGAGAAAAAACACGCCAATGGCGAAAAACAGTATGACGGTCGTGCTCATGATTGGCGCGCTCCCAAGGCGGCCAGCTTGAAATAGATGCCGAAGGCCAGAATCGACGGCACCCATAGCGCCGTAAACAGCCCTTCCTCGCGTTGACCGGAAAACCACAAAAAGCCCGACAGTGCGAAGGAAATCGCGACTGCCAGCAAAATAAACAAATCGGATGTCTTAATCATAACTATGCTCCTTTAACTCTCCCAACAGCCGATGGCGATTAGCAGGCAACCGCCAACGGCCACGCTTGCGATCGTGCGTAACGAGTTCTGGCCGCCGATGCTGAGGGCGTCAGCGGCAATCAGGCCCAGCATTTGTCCGGCGAACAGGGCAGCCGCTGCGACAAGCAGCGTTGCACCGACGCCAGTGAATGTTTTTCGCACAGCCCACTCGCTCGGTCCCGCTTGACTCGCGGTTATGGATGATTTCGTCGCGGGCGGCTATTTGGATTCAGGCCGGCAGGCGGCCGACGCCCGAATGGAATGGTTGGCACCTGGGAAACAGGTGCGATGACCGCCGGAAAATGGCAGCGTTAGCACGATGCTCAAGAAATCTCTTATTGTCCTTGGCGTCTGCATCCTGCTGGCCGCGGCGGGGTCGGCGCTATGGCTGCGGTATTGGACTGAGAGCCGCCTGAGTGTGCCAACCGAGGTTGCAATGGCGGCCCTCGAATCCGACGCCAACTTCAGCGTGACCCACGAAGACTGGCTGGTGTTTTCGCCCCGCCGGAGCCGGCCGAAGCTCGGTTTGGTGTTTTACCCGGGCGCCCATTGCGACGTGCGCGGCTACGGGCCGGCGCTGCGCGCGATTGCGGAACGGGGCTACCTGGTGATTGCCGTACCCATGCCGCTTTACTTGGCAATTCTCGCGCCGGAACGGGCGAGCGACGTCATCGCCGCCTACGCCGATGTGGATCGGTGGGTGCTGGCGGGACACTCCCTGGGCGGCACCATGGCGGCGCGCTATGCGCAGCGCCATCCCGAGACGACGCACGGCTTGATCATCTGGGATTCCTACCCCGCGGGCTCCATGGCGGACTACGCCAACCCCGTTTGGCTCATTCACCGGTCCGGCGACGACGGCAAACCGCCCGACATGTATGCCGACGGCCTCACGCGCTTCCCCGCCCACACCCGCTACGTGCCCATTCGCGGCGGCAACCATCTGAACTTCGGGGATTTCATCGTCGGCCCCGCGCAAGAAGACATTGACCCGACAATCACCGCAGTTGAGCAACAAACTCGAGTCGCCGAAGCGACGTTAGCGGCGTTGGATTCGTTGACGGCGCTGGGGCTCGTGCGCTAACTCATGCCGCCCGCCGATCGGGCTGCAGAAACAGGTTAGCGACTCGCTCTCTTGCCATGGCCAGCGCCGGCACTAGCAGGATGAGGATAGCGGTACCCGCAAGGACGCCGAAGCCCAGCGATGCCGCCATCGGCGCAAGAAACTGGCTTTGAATGCTCTGGTCGAAAATCAGCGGGGAGACGCCGAGAAACGTCGTCACCGAGGTTAAGAGAATGGGACGAAAACGTCCTTTTGCGGCCCGAATCAGGGCCGTACGCAAATCCACGCCACGCTCCAATTCCTCGTTCGCGAAATCAAGCAGCACCAGCGAGCCGTTGACGATGACGCCCGACAACCCGATGATGCCGAAAATACTGGGCATGGTCAGGTTGATACCAAGGATCAGGTGACCAAAGATGGCGCCAGTCAAGCCGAAGGGGATGGCGGCCATCACAATCAACGGCTGCAGATACGACCGAAACGGAATCGCCAGCAGCGCGAATATGGCGATCAACGCCAGCGCAAAATTCCGTGCCAGCGTCGGTATCGCGTCCCCTATCTCGCCGCGCTCACCGGCAAACACGAGTGCAACCGACGGTGCATTGTTGCGTATTTCGGCAAAGAC
>JAHEKG010000047.1 GCA_024638475.1 Rhodospirillales bacterium
ACCTATCCCTATATGACTTCGCTAAAGCCCGAAACAGCGAAACTGCTCCGCACCATCAAGGGCGCGGTCGACGAGAAGGGCCTCATCAATCCCGGCGTCCTGGGGTTCTAGTTTCATGAAGCTAACCGAAGCCGTGGCAACACGGTTCTCCGCGCGTGCCTTTTTGGATCGTCCGGTCAGCCGCGAGCAGGTCCTACGCATCCTCGATCGGGCACGGCAAGCGCCATCCGGCGGCAATGTGCAGCCCTGGCACGTTTGGGTCCTTGCGGGAAAACCCCTGGCCGACTTCAAGGCGCGCTTCGTTGACGTGGATCCCCTGGCCGGCGAGCCGGCGGAGTTCGACATCTATCCATCCAAGCTCAAGGAGCCCTATCGCTCGCGCCGGTTCAAGTGCGGAGAGGATCTGTACGCATCGATCAACGTTGCCCGCGAAGACCGCGCGGGGCGGATACGCCAGTACGCGAAGAACCTGCAGTTTTTCGGTGCGCCGGTGGCGTTGTTCTTCGCCATGGATCGCTCCATGGGCCTTCCCCAGTGGGCGCATCTCGGGATGTTCATGCAGACCATCATGTTGTTGGCCAGGGAGGAGGGGTTGCACACCTGCGCCCAGGAAGTTTGGTCACACTGGCATGAATCCGTGACAGAAGTGCTCGCCTTGCCCGAACACATGCAACTGTATTGTGGTATGGCCATCGGCTATTTGGATGAGGAAGCACCCATCAACCAATGGCGTACGGACCGTGCGCCGCTGGAAGAGTTCGTCACGTTACGGGGTTTCGAAGATAGCTGAAGCTTACCAACCGGTACCGTAGTAAATCTGTAGCCGCGTGATTTGGCCTGACAGGTTGGCATCGAAACCGCGCATATAGCCGAATGGTTTGAGCTGCGCCTCGACCGCCGCAGTGGTTTCGGCGCGGCTTAGTCCCGCCTCATACGCCGTACCCACCGCACCCAGGAGCGCCTCCAGATATCGCCGCCGTTCGCCCACCGCGGTGGGGTGGGCCAGGGGAACCCCATGGCCCGAAATAATGTAGTCCAGGTTCATGGCCTCAATCGCTTTCAGCGTGCGCACCCAGTGATGGGGGACGTAGTCCAGGAACAGCGTGCCGCCGACGCTGCCGGGCGTCACCAGATCGACGATAAACAAACCGTTCACACCGTCCGGGCGCATGAACACCAAACAGTCGGAATGATTGGTGCCGAGGTAGATTAATTCCAGCGAGCGGTTGCCCAACGTCACGGTGTGGCTGCCGGAGAAGGTCTCGTCGGGCATCGCTACTTTAGGGTTGGGCCGGTCCGTGAAGTGGGGAATGCAGGCTTCGTGGCTTAAGATTTTCGCGCCAGCGTCCCTGAACGTCTGCCCCCCCTCGACATGGTCCCAATGCCAATGCGAGTAGATCAGGTACTTGACCGGCTTGTCGGTGACGCTGCGGATGGCATCGAGGTAGATCGGCGCCACCGGCACCCGAATCGGGTCCGTCGCGATCACGCCGTCATCGGTGACCATAAATAAGGAGTTGGTGCCCCGGTACATGAACAGGTAAACGCCGTCGGCGATCGGGTAGACCCCGTGGGCATCAACCGCCGTGGAGAACTTGTCCCAGGCCTTATTGGGGGCGGGTTGTAACAGCTCGGCCCGGCTGGGCAGAAAATCCAAGTTGCCGGCGCCCCATGCCGGCCATGCGGCCGCCGCCATCAAGCCGGCGACAGCAATTGCTCGATGCTGCCAATTCATGCCACTTACCCCCGTTTCATGCCACCCGAGACCATTCCATACCACTTTACCCCATTCTCTGGTGGTCCCCAGCCATCCTTGTTATGATCCGCGCCCCTGCCCGGGGTCGGTCGCAAACCCCGGGTGCTGTTCAGGGCAATTATTCAAGTTAGGTCAAGGAGATACCCATGAGCGATGGATTCGAATTGACCGCGGAACTCCGCGAAGACATAGGGAAAGGTGCGAGCCGCCGCCTACGTCGAAGCGGCAAAGTGCCCGCGGTCCTCTATGGCGGTGGCCGCAAGCCCCGCTCACTCACACTCGATCACACCAAGCTGCTGCACCAAATGGAGCAGGAAGCGTTTTACAACAGTGTGCTGACGTTGAAGGTCGGCAAGAAAGACCAAGCCTGTGTGGTCAAGGATGTACAACGCCACCCGGCCAAACGGCATATTTGGCACGTGGATTTCCAACGCATCCGCGCGGACGAAAAAATCCGCATGGACATTCCTTTCCACTTCATCGGCGAGGATGTGGCGCCCGGCGTCAAGACAGCCGGTGGTGTGGTGTCCCACTTGATGTCGGATGTCGATATCATTTGTCTGCCCAAGGATCTGCCCGAGTACATCGAGGTGGATGTTTCCCAGCTCGAACTCGATGAGATGATTCATCTTTCGGAAGTGAAAATTCCCGAAGGGGTGGAGATCGTCGGGTTGGGTGGCGATGCGGAACACGACCCGGCCGTGGTGACTATTCATCGTCCGCGTGTCGAGGTCGAAGAAGAACCCGAGGCTGTGGAAGGCGAGGCCGAGGCGGCTGAAGGCGACGACGCCGAAGGGCCGGCTGAGGGTGAAGGGTCGCAGGAAGGCGACAGCGACTAGCCGCCATACCGGGCGCTGGCCGATGCGCGTCGCGCCCGGATTGCTTCGGCCGGTTGAGTTGACTGATGACTGCCAACCTTAAGCTCGTGGTGGGGCTGGGTAACCCCGGTTCCCGCTACCAACCGACCCGCCACAACGCGGGGGTGTGGTTCGTGGAACGCTTGGCGCGCGCTTATAACGGCCAGTTCCGGCACCAGTCGAAGTTTCACGGTGATGTGGCTGAGATCGTCATCGGTACGGCGCCCGTGAAACTGCTGCGCCCCGATACGTACATGAACGAGAGCGGACGCTCCGTGGGCGCGTTCGCTCACTTTTATAAGGTGCCGGCAGAACAAATCCTCGTGGCCTACGACGAACTCGATCTGGATCCTGGCGTGGTCAAGCTGCGCCGCGGCGGCGGCGGCAGCCACAACGGCATCCGCGATGTCATCAAGGCCGTGGGTCGGGACTTTCTGCGTCTACGTATCGGTATTGGTCACCCCGGCCATAAGAGTCAGGTGACGAACTACGTCTTGAGCCGGGCTGCGAAGGCAGACCAAGATGAGATGGAGGACGCCGTGGAAGACGCGGTTAGAATGATGCCGCGCCTGTTCGACGATGGCGAGGAGCGGGCCCGGACTTGGTTACACTCCCGCAAGAGCGCGGCGAAACCCTACAAGAAAAAACCCACCGGCGAGGAGCCCGGCGGCGCTTCGCAGGATGACTAATGGCCATTAAGTGCGGCATCGTCGGCCTGCCCAACGTGGGTAAGTCCACCCTGTTCAACGCATTGACGGCGGCCGAGATTCCGGCGGAAAACTATCCGTTCTGCACTATCGACCCCAACGTCGGCATCGTTCCCGTCCCGGACCCCCGGCTGGCCGTGTTGACCGAGATCGTCAAGCCGCAAAAAACCCTGCCCACGACGGTGGAGTTCGTCGATATCGCCGGCCTGGTGGCGGGTGCGTCGAAGGGCGAGGGCCTGGGCAACAAATTCCTTGCCCACATCCGCGAAACCCACGCGATTGCGCATGTAGTGCGCTGCTTCGAACATGAAGACGTCACCCACGTGTCCGGGCGCATCGATCCGCTGGACGATGTCGAGGTCATCAACACCGAACTCGTGCTCGCCGATTTGGAATCCGTGGAGCGTGCCTTGGATAAGGCTACGCGGGCGGCGAAAGCGAACGACAAGGAGGCCGTCGTCCGCCGCGACCTGCTCACGCGCGTCAACGCACATTTGGCGGAGGGCTTTCCGGTTCGATCTCTGTCACTGGATGCAGAGGATCAGTTGGTTCTCCGCGAGTTCGCATTGCTGACCGGGAAACCCGTGATGTACGTGGCCAACGTGGATGAGGCGGGGCTCAAGGGTAACGCCCACGTCGATGCGTTGACGGCCTACGCCGCGGCCGAAGGCGCGCAAGTGGTCAGCGTGTGTGCGGCCATCGAGGCCGAGATTGCCCAGCTCGAGGCGGAAGACCGGGATGCGTTTCTCGAGGACCTAGGCCTGGAGGAGCCCGGACTCAATCGCGTGATTCGGGCTGCCTATGCCCTGCTCGGCCTGCAGACGTTCTTTACGGCCGGACCAAAGGAAGTGCGCGCCTGGACCGTCAAGATCGGCGCCTCGGCACCCCAGGCCGCGGGCGAGATTCACACGGATTTCGAGCACGGTTTCATCCGCGCCGAGGTGATTGCCTATGACGACTATGTGGCCGCCGGCGGCGAGCAAGGGGCCAAGGCCGCGGGCCGCCTGCGGGTCGAAGGCAAAGAGTATATTGTCGCCGAAGGCGACCTCATGCATTTTCGCTTTAACGTCTAGATCTGGCTAAGATCGCACTAACGAAAACGGAGCGGGCCATGAACGGCTTTCGAAACACAGCGGTATTGAGCGTCTTTTTTTTCAGCGCCTGTGGAGGCGACGCACCCAGTCAAACATCGGCTGAACCCGCCGTGGGCGCGCCGGTAGGCGAGGGTCGGGTCCGGGTTGCCGATATTTCCCTTCCAGCAGGTTTCAACGCGACGATATTCGCCGACGAGCTAGGTTCGACGCGGCACATGGCGGTGCGCAGCAACGGCGATCTCTACGCCGCTATCCGCCAGCGCGGCGACAGCGACGGGGGCCTCGTCGTCATGCGTGACGCGGACGGCGATGGCGCCGCCGATGGCGTGCGGCGTTTCGGGCCCAAGGATGTCACCACGGGGCTCACGATTCATCGCGATACGTTGTATTTCACCTCCAACGTGAGGGTGTACAAGTGGCCACTCGAGAAAGACCGGATGATTCCCTCGGGAAGCCCGGAGATTGTGGTGGAGGGTTTTCCCGAGCAGCGCGGCCACGCCGACAAGCCCATTACCTTCGATCGCGAGGATCATATCTACGTCGGTTCCGGCGTGCCGTCCAATGCCTGTCAGGAACAACCGCGCACACCCGGATCCATGGGCAGGAATCCCTGTCCTGAACTCGAACTCACGGGCATTTGGCGTTATCCGGGCGGCCACTTGGGCCAGGCGCAGCGAGACGGTATCCAGTTTGTCCGGGGAAGCCGTCAGATCGTGGCCATGGAATGGCATCCTATCGCGAACGCGCTGTATTTCGTAATGCATGGGCGTGACGCTTTGGATTCGTTGTTCCCCGAACATTTCACGACGGCCCAACGCGTGGAGTTACCGGCAGAAGAATTTCATCGGGCGGAGCAGGGCGACGACTACGGCTGGCCCTACACCTATTACGACCCCATTCGCAATGAGCGCATGCAGGCCCCGGAATACGGCGGCGACGGTAAGACGCCCGCCGAGCCCGGCAAGTACAAGGACCCACTCATCGGCTTTCCAGCGCATTGGGGCCCCAACGACCTGTTGTTCTATACGGGCGCGCTGTTCCCGAAACGTTATCGCGGCGGTGCGTTCATCGCCTTCCATGGTTCCTGGAATCGTGCGCCGGAAGTGCAAGGCGGCTACAACGTGGTCTTCGTCCCCATGAAGGACGGTGTGCCCAGCGGCGATTGGGAGATCTTTGCCGATGACTTCGAAGGGCCGGAACCCGTTGTTTCGCCCCGGGATGCGAGATTCCGTCCCACCGGGCTCGCCCAAAGTCCAGATGGGGCGCTGTATATCAGCGAGGACGCCACGGGACGGATCTGGCGGGTGACCTACGAGGGTGGTTAGCCGGGATGTTTGATCTGTTGACTTAGAAGGGACGGCCTCGGACAATCCCCGCCCGGCCCGGTGGCCGGTCGATTTTCAAAATGTGGTGATGTAGCTCAGCCGGTTAGAGCGACGGATTCATAATCCGTAGGTCGGTGGTTCAAGTCCACCCATCACCACCAAAAAACAATACGGCCCATCGGGCTGTTTTGTTTGCCAAGCGCCTCTACTCGAGCGTCACCAATAAATCGTGAGCTTCGATCTGCATGCCGACTTTTGCGGGTACGGATGACACCGTGCCGGGGCCGTCGGCGCGCAGCAGCATTTCCATTTTCATCGCTTCGATGGAAAGCAGCACGTCGCCCTTGCCGACCTTTTGGCCCGGCTCGACACTGACGCTCACGACTTGTCCCGGCATGGGTGCGGCGATGTGGTTGGGGTTCTCGGGGTCGGCTTTCGGATGCGCCGTGTGGGTGTGGCTCGCCGCTTGGTCCGCCACCTCGATGGTCCGGGGTTGGCCGTTGAGTTCGAAGAACACCCGCCGATTGCCTTTTTCGTCAACGCTGCCGATGGCCAACAGCAGAATAACGAGCGTCTTGCCCGGTTCGATCTCGACCGCGATTTCCTCCTGGGGCTCGAGGCCATAAAAGAACGCGGGGGTCGGGAGCCGGCTAACGTCGGAAAAACGCCTGCGATGCCCGGCGAACTGCTCGAACACCGTTGGGTAGAGCAGATAGGACGACAGCTCCCGCTCGCTGATCCGCCGCGCAACCCGCTTTTCCGCCCGCCCGCGTTCAGCGGCAAGATCGGCCGCGGGTAACGTCGCGCCCGGCCGTTCGGTGAGGGGCGCGTCGCCGTTGAGTACTTTTTTCTGCAGTGCCTCGGGAAACCCGCCCACGGGCTGACCGAGCTCACCACGAAAAAACGACACCACCGATTCCGGAAAGGCAATTTCTTTGTTCGGGTCCAGCACGTCCGCGGGTGTCAGATTGCCGGTCACCATGGCCAACGCCATGTCGCCCACGACCTTCGATGTCGGCGTCACCTTGATAATGTCGCCAAACAGCTCGTTGACCTCGGCGTAATGATCGGCGACCTCCGGCCAGCGATGCGCGACGCCCAGCGAGCGTGCCTGCTCCCGCAAGTTCGTGTACTGGCCGCCCGGCATCGCGTGGCGATACACGTCGGCCGTCCCGGAACGGATGTCGCTCTCGAAGGCGCCGTAATACTCCCGCACCAACTCCCAATAACGTGAAATGCGCCGAATCGCGGTTGGATCCAGTCCCGGGTTCCGCTCGTGAGTGCCCAGGGCGTCCACAATGGAGCCCAGATTAGGCTGAGAGGTGAGACCGCTGAGGGCGTCCACCGCGCCATCGACCGCATCGACCCCGGCGTCGACCGCCGCGAGTACGGCGGCCGCGCCGATGCCACTGGTGTCGTGGGTGTGAAAGTGGATCGGCAGGCCAACCTCCTGCTTCAGCGTGGTCACGAGCCGGCTGATGGCGGCCGGTTTGCACACACCCGCCATGTCCTTAATGCCCAGCACATGGGCGCCCATCTGCTCCAGATTCTTGGCGAGGCCCACGTAATACGCCAGGTCGTATTTGTTGGGCCCTGGTTTCAGTACATCGCCCGAATAGCAGATGGCTGCCTCGCAGAGCTTGCCCGATTCCAACACGGCTTCGATGGCGACCCGCATGTTGTCCGCCCAGTTCAATGAGTCGAACACCCTGAACAGATCGACGCCGGCCGTAGCGGCCTGGTCGACGAAGTGCTTGACTACATTGTCGGGGTAGTTCTTGTAGCCAACGGCGTTGGCCGAACGCAGCAGCATCTGCAGCAGAATATTCGGCGCCGCGGTCTTGACCGCTTCGAGGCGCTCCCAGGGGTCTTCGTTGAGAAAACGCATGGCGACATCGAAAGTTGCGCCCCCCCAACACTCTATCGACAGCAGCTCCGGCAGCAGCCGCGCATAGGCCGGAGCAACCCTCAGGATGTCGTAGCTGCGCATGCGCGTAGCCAGCAGGGACTGATGGGCATCCCGCATTGTGGTGTCGGTGAGCAGCACGGCTTTTTGCTCCAGCATCCACTGCGCAAATCCTTGCGGGCCGAGCTCGGCAAGACGCTGGGTCGTACCATCCGGGAGTTTGCCCGAATGGTCCGGCACGGGGGCGGGCGCGCGTGCTTTGGCTTCGATCCGGCCGGCTACCTCCGGATTGCCGTTGACAATGACCTCGCCTAGAAACTGCAGTAATTTGGTCGCCCGATCGCGCCGGCGCGGAAACTTGAACAGTTCCGGCGTCTCGTCAATGAAGCGGGTCGTGTAGTCGGCTTCGAGAAATTTCGGATGCCCTACCAATTGCTCGAGAAAGGTCAGGTTGCTCGCCACGCCTCTGATGCGGAACTCCCGCAGCGCCCGGTCCATGCGGCGAATGGCTTCGCCGGGTGTGGGTGCCCAAGCCGTCACTTTGACCAGCAGCGAGTCGTAGTAGGGTGTGATCAAGGCGCCGGCATAGGCGGTGCCGCCGTCGAGGCGGATACCAAAACCCGAGGCGCTGCGATAGGTACGAATCCGGCCGTAGTCCGGGATGAATTTATTCTCCGGATCTTCCGTGGTGACCCGGCATTGCAGAGCGTGACCGTTGAGGCGGATATTTTTTTGCGTGAGAACGCCGCTGTCCTCGTCGCCGATCCGTGCACCCTGCGCCAATCTGATCTGCGCCTTGACGATATCGATCCCGGTCACTTCCTCGGTCACCGTGTGTTCGACCTGGACGCGCGGGTTCACCTCGATGAAGTAGAACGCGTCCGTATCCGAGTCCATGAGAAACTCGACGGTGCCGGCGTTTTGATAGCCGGCCGCGCGGGCGAGCTTCAGCGCGTGGCCGCACAGTTCCTCCCGCTGCGTGGCGTTCAAATAGGATGCAGGCGCGCGCTCCACGACCTTTTGGTTGCGCCGCTGCACCGTGCAGTCCCGTTCGAACAAGTGGACCAGGTTGCCGTGGGTGTCGCCGAGAATCTGCACTTCCACGTGGCGGGCCCGCTCTACCAGCTTTTCCAGATAGACCTCGTCGTTGCCGAACGCAACGGCCGCCTCGCGCCGCGCCACCGGGATCTCTTCTATTAGGCTGGCCGCGTCCCTGATCACGCGCATGCCACGGCCGCCGCCGCCCCAACTCGCCTTGAGCATCAATGGGTAGCCCACCGCGTCAGCCAGCGCTGCCGCGGCGTTAGGATCAGTGGGCAGCGGTCCGGTGGCGGGCATGACGGGCACCCCGGCAGACTCGGCGAGCGCTCGCGCGCTCACCTTGTTGCCCAGTTTGCGCATGACGCCGGCCGTTGGCCCGACGAAGATGATTCCCGCTGCTTCACAAGCATCCACAAACTCGGGATTCTCGGATAAGAACCCGTAGCCCGGGTGGATCGCGTCCGCATTGCAGTCCCGTGCAACCCTAAGGATGGCATCGATATCCAGGTAGGCTGCCAACGCGCGACCCGGCTCACCGACGGCATAGCTCTCGTCGGCCTTGAAGCGGTGTAATGCGAACCGGTCTTCGTTGGCGTAAATGGCCACCGTCCTGATTCCGAGCTCGGTGGCCGCCCGCATGACGCGGATGGCGATTTCGCTTCGATTGGCGATAAGTAGCTTTTTGATTTTGCGTGTCAATTTCTTAGCCTTGTCGCCGGGATGTAAGTCCGGCTCGCGGTGAGCGAACTGTGGCAATATAGCGAACAATTCGCCCCCGGCAAGTCGGAAGTTGCGATGACCCTACAGATCGCATCGGTATACCTGATCCTCCTAGTCTCACTCGCCTTGTTCATCAGTGAGCGCATTCGCGTGGATTTGGTGGGCTTACTGGTGCTAGGTGCCCTCGCGGTGACCGGTCTAGTCAATGCCGAGGAAGCGTTCTCCGGCTTCAGCAATCCGGCCGTGATCACCGTCTGGGCGATGTTCATTATCAGCCACGGCCTGTCCAACGCGGGTATTGCGGGGCGCATTGCGCGACAGATCTTGCGGTTTGCGGGGCACCGGGAGGCCCCGCTGCTGATATTTCTTACCCTTGCCGCGGCCGGTTTGTCTGCCTTCATGAACAATATCGGGGTTGCGGCATTGTTGCTCCCGGTCACCATCGACATTTGTAGAACCACCGGCGTTTCGCCCTCCCGCTTGTTGATGCCCATGGCGTTTGGCTCGCTTCTCGGTGGCCTGACGACCATGGTCGGAACTCCGCCCAATCTCCTTGTCAGCATAGCGCTTCAACAGGGTGGCTACGAACCTTTCGAGTTGTTTGACTTTGCAGCCTTGGGAGTGCCGATATTGCTTGCCGGCACCGGGTTGTTCCTGTTGACGTCCAAATATTTGCTGCCGACGAAATCACCCGCACTCGAAATGCAGCATCGCGATCCGGAGGACCTGCGGGCGCGTTACGGGTTGAACGAGCGCACTTTTCTGTTGCGCATTGCGGAGAGGTCGAGGCTGTTTGGCCGAAGCATTGCTGAGAGCCAGCTCGCGACGGTGGCCGGTCTCAAGGTGGTAGCTGTTATTCAGGGGGGGCGCGCCAAGCTGCTGCCGTCGCCACAGACCAGGTTACGGCCAGGGCAGCAGCTACTGGTCCAGGGCAGGGTAGACCGACTGAAGCGCCTGCATGACTGGAGCGAGTTGATCGTCTCCCGCGAGCCGGTCGTCGTGCACGACCTGATTTCGAGCGAGGTGGTGTTGTTCGAAGTTCGTCTGGCGGACAAGTCGCCATTGATCGGCTCAAGCATTTACGCGACCGAATTCCGTGAGCGCTATCGCGGTAACCTTTTGGCGATTCGCCGCGATAGCAAGATCCAAAACAGCAAGTTCTCGAGCCTAGACCTACAAAGCGGCGATCGGCTGCTGGTTCAGGGCGGGCGGGAAACCCTCGATCGGCTAGAGGCATCGAAAGATTTCGATGAATGTTTCGAGGTTCCGGAGGACGTCCTCGTTCACGACTACGATCTCGGGGAGAAGATTTTCGTGATACGAATCCCGAGCGGATCCGACCTGGTAGGCCATACGCTGGCGGAAAGCGGCATCGGCCACCTGTTCGATTTCCACCTGCTGGGCATCGTCAGGGCGAATCACCTCGATGTGAGGCCGGATCACGAGGCGAAGATTCTTCCGGAGGATCGCCTGCTCGTGCAGGGGACGTCACACGATGTGGATGTGCTCCGCGGGTTCCAGGAACTGGAGCTGGATGACGAGAACGTACCCGATCTTGGCATGCTCGAATCGGAAAAAATGGAGCTGATGGAGGTCATGCTCTCGCCACGCTCCTCGCTAGCGGGAGAGTCGATCGCGGACATCCAGTTTGACGAAAAATACGGCCTCGAAGTCTTAGCCGTATGGCGAGAGGGTAAAGCCTACCGATCGGACCTGTCTTCCATGCAGCTGAAACTCGGTGATGCGTTTTTGTTGCTGGGCCCACGCGACAAGTTGATCTTGTTACAAGACGAACCGGATTTCCTCGTCCTCACGCCCGTCGCCAGGGAGCCCGTAAAGGACGACAAGGCGCCGTTGGCCCTCATGATCCTCGCCGGCGTGGTGGTTTCGGTGCTGACCGGCTGGCTGCCCATCGCTGTCGCGGCCGTCGTCGGCGCTGCAATGATGGTGTTGACTGGATGTCTATCCATGGAGGAGGCGTATCGCTCCATCGAGTGGCGGGCGATCTTCCTGATTGCCGGCATGCTGCCTCTGGGGATCGCGCTCGAAAGCAGCGGTGGGGCCGCCTTCATGGCCACCTCGGTAATGACCTTGCTGAAGGATGCAGGGCCCTGGGCGGTGATTTTCGCATTCTACGGCGTCACGGCGTTGGCCACGTTGTTCGTGCCGACGGCCGCGCTGGTGGTGCTGATGGCCCCGATCGTGCTCACGGCCAGCGTTGAAATGGGGATCGCGCCGCACACGGGCATGATGGCCGTTGCGGTCGCCGCTTCGGCCAGTTTCGCCAGTCCCGTATCCCATCCGGCGAATCTGCTCGTGATGGGACCGGGCGGTTACCGGTTTGCGGACTACCTAAAACTCGGGCTGCCCCTGACCGCGTTGGTGTGGCTGGTTGCCGCTTTGCTACTGCCCGTGATCTGGCCGCTGCAGCCCCTCGGTGACTGAAACGCGCGACTGTTAGGGTTTGTGGTAACTAGCGAAGCCTAGTCTCGGGTAGTGTGCTCCAAACCCGCTGTCGCCAACGACCGAGTTGCCAGTAGCTCGGCCTTGATGTTGGCGTCCGTAACGATGGCCAGCGCGTGCTCTACTTGCTGCAAGGCCCCTGCGAAATCTCCCTGTTTGATGAGCGTCATCGCCAGGTTGTTTCGGGCGATGGCGTTGTCCTCGTTCTGTGCAAGGAGCTCGGACAGCACCGTTTCCGCCGCGGGATAGTCGCCGTCGGCATAGTGCGCATTCGCCAGCCCGAATAGGACGAGGGGTTCGGCCGGCCAGCGCCGCCGCGCGGCCTGCCAGAGAGCGATTGTTCCCGTGTGCTGCCCGGCCTGCTCGAACGCGGCGAGTGCCGCGAGATAGCGGCTGCGCTCAACCTCCGCCGGAAACTCCCCCGGCCGCAGCGTGACCATGGCCCAGTAATCGCTGCGACGCCACGTGTTTAGGAATGTGCGCATTGGTGTGAGACGGCGTTTGTCGGTCCCCGAGCGAAGCATGACGGTGCCGGCACTCGGGTCGATGCCGACGACGACGGCGTAGTGCCAGCGCGGCAGCAGGGTGACGCCGAGGTTCTGTAGTACCAGCACCGGCCGGCCGCTGCGCAACTCCGCATACAAGCTGTCGAGGGTACCGTCTATCAGGTAAGGAATTCGCCCCGCGGTGCGTGTCGCCGCCAGCAACTCGACCTGCAGGCTACCGCCTCTGCCCGGCAGATACACTTTGTCCACCAGGTCCACGACGGCCACCTCCGCGCCGCTGGATACCAGCACGGTCGCCAGCGCCGCGGGCCCGCATTGAAAGCGTTCCTGGGGAAAGAACGGCGTATTGCTCAGTTCAATCGGCTGCGCCTGCCCGGGCAACTGACGAACGTGTTCCGGAATCGATGCGCAGCCGGCTAGGAAGACAAACCAACACCCCAAAAGCAGCGCCCAGCGCACCGGTCTGGTTACACTGGGCGGTGTTGTGTTGGCAGTGGTCGTTGGGCTGGTCTTAGACCTAGAGACTCTTGAAAACATCCGTGACGCCGACCAACTCGAGGATCAGCAGCACCAGAAACACCGTGCCGATGACCGCGAGGGCATCCCCACCGGCAATCTCTGAGCCTATCCGGTTTTCGAGGTTCACTAATTCCGCGGTGGTCATTCCCTGCAAGCGCTGCGAGACGTGATCCGCATCGACGCCGAATGCCTGCAGCTGCTGGCCCACTGCATCCTGAATTAGTACTGCCTCTAGCTTGCTCAGGGTTGCGGCACGGGTCTCGGCGTCGATCGCAGCTTGCGTACTCACGATTCCCGCATAGGAAGCCTGCATGCATCCCATCGACACGAGGGCAACCGATACGATTCGCACGACGTTCAAACGAAAACCATTGGACATTAGTTTTGCTCCATCTATGTTCGTGAATAATGGCATTAGGTGCCTATTGTAACGTCGCCGGGGTCAATGTGACTAACCCTAATGCCGCCTCAAGGCTTGGCAGGGATCCTAGTTCGTAGCCGCTCGACGAGGTCCGGCGCGGCGCCCGCGGCACCGTTGTCGATATCTAGGAGCACCTTCCAGCCGGCCTCGGTCTTCTCCAGCAGCGCAAGGTAACGGCCGTCTTGGTATTCCGACACGACGTCGCCCGTCTTGCGGTCTACGGCGACGTAAGCGTAGCGGCAAATCATATAGGCCCAGTCTCCGACCTCGTTGCCGTTGACTTCTAGCTCCTGAATCTCCGAGATCAGGATCGGCCGGTTAGGCCCCTTGCTCGTCTTGAGCCAGCTTTCTTCCAGAGAATCGCGGCTCCTGATTGTGGTCGACTTGGTGTGCAACACTCGCAGTCGCGGCAGGTAGTCCTGCACCGCGCCGGCGACGTCGCCGGCATTGTTCTTGGCCACCGAATTATCGTGGAATCGCCTGATTTCGCGATAATCGGCCTCGGTGCCGCCGCGGTATTCCTGAGCGGCGGCGGACAGTGCCGCGAGTGAGAGTATCGACAGCAAGGTCGTCTTGAGCATGTTGTTAGGTCCCGTGTAGTTTGTTGGATAGTAGCTCATCTGGGCGCGCAACCAGCACCGCGATCGACCGGCCGGGCAGAGGCATCTGCCGGCGTTTGATGGCCACATGCTCCTGGGCACTGACGAATGCGACACGCCAGTCTGCCCCGGCAGGCGGGTTCGGCAGCTCAAACTCAAGCTCGCCCTCCCAGGCGTTGAACAACACGGCAACCTTGTCCGACGTTCCACCGGCCACGGAGGTTTCATAAAGTGCCCCGAACGCGTGGCCAAAATCCCAATCGCCGTCGTCGCGCCGGCGGCCGTCCGGATTGACCCAGTCGAGCCGGATCAGTTTGTCTCGTTGTGGCAAGGTGCGATGAACATAGTTATCGAGCCTGAGTGCGGGTAACTTCCGCCGCAGTTCGATCAAATGCCGCACCGCCTCCGTAAATGCCGGGTCGGCGCGAAGTCCGCTCCAGTCCAGCCAGCCGATCTCGTTGTCCTGCGCATAGGCATTGTTGTTGCCGGTTTGCGAGTTGCCAAATTCGTCGCCCGCGAGCAGCAATGGTGTGCCCTGCGACAGCATGAGGGTCGCCAGCAGGTTCAGGCGGTGCTGCCGCCGTGCGGCGCGAATATCGGGGTCGTCGCTCGGTCCTTCGGCGCCGTGGTTACAGCTGAAGTTGTGCGCGTGGCCGTCGCGGTTGCCCTCGCCGTTGGCTGCGTTGTGGCGTCGTTCATAGGACGCGAGGTCGGCGAGGGTAAACCCGTCGTGGCTGGTGATCATGTTCACGCTGGCGTGCGGCGGGCGGCCACTGCCTTCGAAAATATCGGCGGAGCCATGAAAGCGCCGCGCCAGGTCGCCCGTGTGATTTTCGTCGCCGCGCCAAAAACGCCGCGCGGTGTCTCTAAACTCGTCGTTCCATTCCGCCCACGGTGGCGGAAACTGGCCGAGCTGGTAGCCGCCGGGACCCGGGTCCCATGGTTCCGCGATGATTTTACGTTGCGCCAAGAGCGGGTCGCTGCCGATCGCGTGCAGCAGCGGGTGTTCGCCGGAAAACCCGGTTGCGTGCCGCCCCAGTATCGTAGCGAGGTCGAAGCGGAACCCATCCACGCCTAGGTCCCCCGACCAGTATCTCAGGCTATCGATAACGAGGCGTTGTACCACAGGACTATCCGCGTTGATGGTGTTGCCGCAGCCCGTGTCATTGACATAGCTGCCGGGACGCTGCGGCTCGAGCCGATAGTACGTTGCATTGTCGATTCCCCGGAAACTCAACATCGGCCCGGATTCGCTGCCCTCGCCGGTATGGTTGTAAGCCACGTCAAGAATGACCTCGAGACCCGCGTCGTGAATGGCGTCAACCATGTCGCGGAACTCAACAATGGCTTGTTGGCCCGCATATCGCGGCGTGGGTGAAAAAAAGTTGATCGGGTTGTAGCCCCACAGGTTGCGCAAGCCTTTGCGCACCAAGTGAAACTCGTCGATGAACGCAAACACGGGCATGATTTCGATGGAAGTAATGCCGAGGGATTTGATGTACTGCAGCACTTGCGCATTGCGGAGCCCGGCGAATCGCCCGCGTTCCGATTCCGGAACGTCGGGGTGGCGCATCGTAATGCCGCGCACGTTGGCCTCGTAGAAGATTGTTTCGCTCCAGGGGATGCTCGGGCGTTCGGTTGTGGCCC
>JAHEKG010000319.1 GCA_024638475.1 Rhodospirillales bacterium
ATGAGCTTTTCACGTAAAAAGGTTATAACTACCCGCCACTAAGTGCGGGAGAGGAATGAACAACATGCGTTCACAAGTACCCCGCATCAACGTTAGCGATGTCGAACAACGCGGCCTTGATCTGCTCGAGGAGGCCGGCTGTGTCGTGGTGACGGATGTAACGACGCCGCTACAACGCGAAACATTACGCGCCGAACTGGCCGATGTGATGGCCGCCACCCCGCTGGTGACCAGCGACGATCAAGACGCTTTCTACCCCGGTCTTACGCGCCGCGTAACGTCACTCGTGGCGAACTCCGAGACAGCGCGGGACTTCGTCATGCATGCCGCGCCTAAAACCGTTTGCGACCACTTTCTGCTGCCGAACTGCACGCCGGGCGGCCGGTATCAACTCCATGTGAGTGCGGCTGTCGAAATCGGCCCTGGCGCACGCAAGCAAACCCTGCATCGCGAGGAAGATGCGATCCCTTTCTTCCCGATACCGCGGCCAAATCTCGTGGTCGCGACGATGTGGGCAATTTCTGATTTCACCGCAGACAACGGCGGCACGCTACTCGTGCCGGGCAGCCACAAGTGGGAGGCAGACCGGCGCGCTGAACCCGACGAGATCTGTGCGGCGGAGATGCCCGCGGGATCTGTGTTGTTCTGGATGGGGGGCACGTTGCACGCAGGCGGTGCGAACGTATCCAACGAGTGGCGCTACGGCGTGATTCTGACCTACTCCGTCGGTTGGCTTCGGCAGGAGGAAAACCAGTCGCTCGCGGTTCCGTTCGAGATGGCGAGGAAATTCTCACCCGAACTGCAGGACATGCTCGGCAACACGATTAACGGCGCGCTGGGATTTCATTACGACAAGGGTCTGCCAACGGAGGAGCTTAACGCCACGGCCGAAGGCTCGTCGACCTGAACACCTAGGGAACCTCTGAACAAGTCATGGGCCGCCATCTTCCGCCCGTAATCTGTTAGAACCAAACTTGGACAAGCCGGTAAAGGAGGGTGCGTTCCGGACGGTGGCATTCATAGCGCGACGCGCCAACGCCCGTACTGGCTTCCCTGCCAGCAGGCAACGGCAACATGTTCGCATCCTTGCGAAGTCGTCCTGCCGGTTAGGCTGACAGGTCCCTTCTTCTTCGTCGCCGGCAATGACCTCTTCAGGGCTCGTGATAGGCATACTTCGGCGACGCGCGAATGTCTCTTGCGGGTCGAAAGCGGAATCATGCAACGTACCATTGAAACGACCCCGATTAGATCACAAAGCCGACCTTTTCATCGATACGCTGATAGCTACATGTCACGCGGACAACGTAACGGATTGAGAAATCCTGCTTACCAGACGACTAACAAGGTCTGCCACGGAGATAAAAAGCGTAAATTGAATGGTGGCCAGGGACAGAATCGAACTGCCGACACAGGGATTTTCAGTCCCCTGCTCTACCGACTGAGCTACCTGGCCATGTGGAGGGCTTGCGGCTGCCGGAGCGGCAGCGTAGGTCTTGTTCTTGGGAGGCGGTATTTAATCGGCTCGGTGCCGGATAGTCAACCCATAATACCTGGATGTTGGCGCTATTTACCGGATATGGTTGATCTTTTTCGCACGGGTCCTCACTATTGGTCCATTCACAGTTGAGTTCTCAGGAGGTCGCAATGGCAACAACATGGTCCGCAAGCGGTGAATATATGGAAGCGTGCAGTTGTGATTTCCTGTGCCCCTGTATTCCGAAGAATTCGACGACCCCGGCGACTTATGAATACTGCAAGGTTGCGCTGGCCTTTCAAATCGCAAACGGGCAGTTTGGCGAGACCGACCTTGCCGGCGTTAAATTCGTGATGGTTGCCCAATCCAAGGAAATCATGTCACACGGTGAATGGATTGCCGGATTGATCATCGATACCGACGCGAGTGACGAACAGGTCGCCGCTGTCGCTGCCATTGCCGGCGCCGAGGGTAACGGTCCGTTAGGCGGATTCGCGCCACTGATCAGCGATTTCCGCGGACTCGAACGTCGCGCTGTCAACTTCAGCAGCGCCAACGGGACAGTCAGCGTGACGGTCGATGGAATGATCGACCAGGAGGTCGTCGGTGTCGAAAGCCTGTCCGTCCCCGGCGAATACGTCTGCATCGACAACTCCTTTCACCCGGTCAATAAACGCCTTAACTTTGCCTCGGCGGTAAAAAATATGATCAACGCGTTTGGCATCGAGTGGGAGGACAATTCCGGACGCACCAACGGCCATTTCGCTCCGTTTTCCTGGCAAGGCGAGGCCGCTTAATCGAGCGTGCATAGCGAACTTTCCGTTCGCCTTCGAACGCAACGATTCTTAAGTCTCATAGCGCTCGCCGCGGTTGCGGCGGCGGGTTGGTATTTCCTGATACAAACCGAAATCGCCATGCGTGTCATGCAGGGCGAGGGTTTGTTCATGGATCTCATGTGGGTGATGATGAAGCCCGGGGATGCGACCCCATATTTCATCGCGACATCCATTATGTGGTCGGTGATGATGATCGCGATGATGGTCCCCGCAGTCATGCCGATGCTCATCGTTTACCGAAAACTCGACCGCAAGGGCGTCTCCGAGTTTGCGACCCTGTGTTTCGGAATCGGTTACCTGTCGGTGTGGATCGTATTTTCGATCTTGGCAGCCGCGCTGCAGTGGTTGTTGCACCAGCGCGGATTGTTGAGCGGAGATTTGCTGGTAATCGGCAAACCTTACGCCGCGGGGATACTGGTTGCGGCGGGACTCTACCAACTGACGCCGATGAAAGATGTTTGCCTCGAACGTTGTCGGAGCCCCATCGGGTATTTTTTAAGGTATTTCAAGCCAGGCGCGCTCGGCGGTTTTCGCATGGGTTGGTCGCACGGATTATTCTGTATCGGTTGCTGCTGGGCGCTAATGGCCATCATGTTCGTTGGCGGCGCGATGAGCGTGATTACCATGGCCGTATTGAGCGTGTTTATTCTGGCGGAACGGCTGCTACCCCCCGGCCCGTGGGTCGCACGGATCCCGGGCATCGCGTTGATGATTGCAGGAGGCTACGTTGGTATCGCAGCCTAGTCAGTACCCCGGAATAGAAATTAACCAGGAGTATTGACCGGAGATATAGATGTGACTTATTCGGGCGCGACGAACTCGTCGGGAACTGATGAGCCGTCGCCAAAGAAAAATTTCTCCATCTCGCCCTCCAGAAATGACCGATCTTTAGGTTCGATAGGTGTCAAACGATATTCGTTAATCAACATCGTTTGATGCTGCAGCCACATCTGCCAAGCTTCTTTTGAGACATTTTCAAAAATACGTTGGCCGAGTTCACCCGGATACGGTGCCATTTGCAGGCCTTCGGCCTCGTGGCCCAACTTCACGCAGTCTACGTTTCGACTCACGAATAATCCTCTAATGATTTCAATATCGCACTGGTCGGTTTAGCCAAACCGACCGGCTGTGGGTCGCGCACGTTATACCAAAGCCGTTCGCTTTCATCCATGATCATAGCCGTTTTTTTTTCGACCCGCAGCGCGAGTGGTTGGATTTCGAGTTTGAAATGGGTGAAGGTATGTTTGACGATTTCGAGTTGAGTGAGCTCGCCAGTGAACTCGAATCCTTCGGCACTACACCATTGCTCCACGGAAATATTGTCGTCCAGATCGGGAAAACACCACAGCCCGCCCCAAATGCCATGCGGCGGCCGCTTTTCCAACATCACTTCATGCGCTTGATGCTGAACGATTATGCACCGGGTTTGGCGCGTTGCTAGGGATTTTTTGACTCTGCGGGTTGGGTAAGCGTGCTGCTCGCCCCGTGCGAGCGCCAGGCATGTACCGGCAACCGGACACGAG
>JAHEKG010000320.1 GCA_024638475.1 Rhodospirillales bacterium
ACCCGGCGCAACAATTCGGCCGAGCTCGTGACCAGAAAGAATTCGTAGGGCAACTGCATGTAGATCTTCAGCTGCCGCACTGCCATACGATGGGCGGTGGTCCAGATCGAGCGCTGAATGAGCCAACCCGTTAAGGCGGTCGCGGCGACCGATAGCGTGAACAACAGGAAAACGGCAACTCCGGACCAAAACAACATCTGCCGCTCCGAGCTGAACCCTGCCCAGAGATAGACTTGCTTGAGCCAAGCATTCTCCGTGACGATACCCGGCTGTGCCACCAGCTGCATGAATGGAAGAATCGCTGCGACCCCTACGACCTGTAGAAGCGCCGTCACTAGCATGAGCAAGAAAAGCACAGTGAACTGACGGTAATCTTCGGCTACCAGAATCAGCCTAAGTTGGCGCAGCGCTCTCGACACAGACGTCCCCAAAATCACATCTTCCTTATCGTTATCAGTCTTAGGATACGTGCAGCACGCCGCCCCCGCCACGCCTCAAACAGTCACTCGTAGGACAATCATGCATTTGGGTTCATCGGGCGGGACCTATGCAGTTCTTGACCTGCGTTCCCGCCTAGACAGGGCGCTGACTGCGGTTAACATATTGTTTTTAAGAAGGTCGTGCCACTAAGCTTAACCTAACTCGACGATTACCGCTGCTTCGGCGCGGACAGCAGATACAGGGCGGGTGCCAGGATTAGGTCGGCAATCAGGGCGGCGGCGACGGTGACGGCGGCCACCAGGCCCATGTCGCGGATCGCGATGAGATCGTTGCTCAGCATGCTGAGGAATCCCCCGACCAAAATAACCGTCGTCAGCACGATCGCCTTGCCCGAATGGCGCAGAGAATTCTTGACCGCATCGACCGGCGCACGTCCGCTTTCATTGCGCAGCCGCAGCAGGAAATGGATGGTGTCGTCGACGGCGATGCCCAACGCAATAGCCAGGATCATGGCGGTACCGATGCGCAGCCGGATCCCCGCCAGGGCCATGAACCCGAGCGCCACGACCGTCGGTACTAAATTCGGTACCAGACTGATGAAGAACATGCGCCAGCGTTGGAGCAATAGGCCAAGCAGCGGCAGCACGACCAACAGGGCCGTAATAAAGCTGCGCAACATGTCGGCAACGATCTGCTGCATGCCGCGCTGAGCCAACCACCACTGACCAACGAGCTGCACTTCGTAAGCACCACCCAACGTCGTCTCGGCTTCGCGTAGCAGCCATTGGCTGAACGCATCGCTCCTGCCGCTACCCATGTCCGTCGTGCGTACGACCAAGGCGGCGCCACGGCCGTCGGCAGACAGCACGTCGCGTAACTCCGCGATCGTATCTGGCGCGTTGCGTAGTTTCACCAAAGCCGTCGCCACGCCGTCCCTTTCCCCGACCGGGGGAATGAAATCGGCCGCGGAGCGCACCGATAACACCGCCTCGTGCTGTTTGATATGGGTCGCAAAAGCTTCGATGGAGCTGATGTCGGCGTCAACCAACGCGGCGCCGTCGGCCCGGTGAATGCTCACATCCGGCCCAAGAAACCCATCGAACTGTTGTTCTAATAACGCCTGATCGCCCCTCACGGGATGGTCGAACGGCAACTCTTCGTTGAAGCGCTGATCCAGATCGATACGGGGCACGAACCACGCCAGCGGCGCGAGCACGCAAGCCGCGACTGCGAGGACGACGCCGGGGTGGCGGACCCCGCGGTCGGCAACACCCAAGATAGCGCGGTCGACGATCTTGCTAAGCCGTCTCTCCGTCCCTGCCACCCCCGGCAGGCGCAGCAGCAACTGCGGCACGACGAGCAGATTCAACACCAGCACGAGCACCAGGCCCAAGGCGGCGATAACACCGAACTCGCGAATGGCCGCCACATCCGCGGTGGTTAGCGCCAACATGCCCACCACGGTCGTGAGCGTGGTCGCCAAACAAGGCACGGTCATGCGATCGAGCATTGTACTCACGGCTTGCGGCGCGGGCAGGCCGTCGGCGATGTGCTCGCGAAACGATTCATGCATGTGGATGGCATCGGCGACACCGATGATCATCACCATCGTCGGCACCATGCTGTTGATGATCGTCATGGGCCAACCGATTACCGCCATGAGTCCCAGCGTCGCCGGCGTCGCCAGGCTGACCCCGACCAGGCACACGAACACGCTCGACAACCGGCCGATAAACAGCCAGAGAATGCCGGTGAGCATCAGCATGGTGATCCCAACGCCAACGATGACGTTGCGCAGCACGAGCCGGGCGTACGCCTCCTCCACCACCGACACGCCGGTAATACGGGGGTTGCTGCCGGGCGGGCCGTCGGTTTCGACAATCCTTTTGAACTGCTCGATCAGCGCGGCCCGTTGGCCGAGCTCGGACAGGGGGATATCGAGCCGGGCCAGCAGCAGCGTGCGCCGCCCATCCTTCGAGACCAGCGCACCCGCGGCTGTGTTGGCCGCGGGCGGCAAGGGATGCAATTCGATAGCGTCGCCGACCCAAACGGGCACCTTTCGGTTGGCGATACTCTGGACGTTTTCCACACCCTCCAGGCCGCTCACGCGCTCCGCCAGGGCGGCAAGGCGAGCCAAGAACTTAGGACTGCCCGGATCTTCCGTCTCGAGGATGGCAACGAGATAAGCCCCGGAGGCCTGGCCAAATTCCGCTTCGAAGTCCGCGGTGGCCTGCAAATCCTCGCTGCTGCCGGCGAATAGGGGCCGAAAAGACATGTCGAAGCTGAGCAAAGGCAAACCGGGGAGGGTTACCGCCAACAAAACCAGGATCGCGGCTAGCACCCCCACGGGGTGCCGGTGCACCCGCACCAGCAACCCGATGAGGGTCCGCTCAATCCGCACGAGCGTCAGGCCAATCTATCGGCGAATACTTTGACCAACTGCCCGACGGTGGTTACGCCGGTGACTTCCTGTTGGGTGAACCGAACGTCGAACTCTTCCTGCATTTCGATGATCATTTCGACGAGCACAAATGAGCTGTTGACCAACGACGTCAGCTCGATGTCGTCACCGAGGGCGTCCACGGGCTGACTCAGCAGCTCGGCCATTTTTGCCTTGATTTCCGCTACCCGCTCCATCAACTCTCCTTCATTTCGAATCGTTGCGACGGCTATGGGCCATCAGGTAATCGATACGTTCTTGATGTTCCGTTGCCGTTTTAGCGTAAACATCCTCGTCCGCCGCGTGAAACCGCGCCAGCGTCGCCGCAATGACATCCTCACCGTAATCATCGCGCATCCCTGCGAGCGCATCCCGAATCCATTCGATGTGCCAGCGCTCGTCATCCATGATCTTCGTAAGTGTTTTCTTCACGACCGGATGCAGATCCAGCAGGCGGCTATGGCGCGCGTACTGGCTGAATACCCGTTTTTCGAACACCTGCGTAATCGCCAACACCTCCATGAGATTCACGGGCATGCCCGCCGCCATGATGTACTGGTCCTGGTAGGACTGGCCCAGCCGCAGCGCGCTGGCGCCGAGCTGCTCGAGGCAGGCCGTCCAGTAATGCGCATGCTGAGCCTCATCGGCGAAATGTTGGGTCATGTCGCGTTGCACCGGCCCCGGCCGCATGGAGCGGGCGAGCTGGCCGAAAAACAGCGCGCCGCTGATTTCCGACGTGCGGTAGAAGCTCAAGATCCAGCGCAAGTTCTCATCGATAGGTTCTGATGTCATCTCAACGTCCCGCCACCGCAAACGTACAATAACCGTTCGCGACGGCAATAGAGGCATAGCGGAATAGTATGTCCTCGGCGAATCGGCAGGCGCCGGCCCCGATGGTCGCTGCGGGATCGAGCA
>JAHEKG010000048.1:0-10238 GCA_024638475.1 Rhodospirillales bacterium
ACAACCCAGGGCATGCCCGCAGAAGGTGGGCCCGTGCATGAGTGCCTTTTCCGGCCCCCCTTGGAAGGCGGCAAACACCTTTGGCGTGGCCACCGTGGCGGCCAACGGCAGCGTGCCTCCCGTCAGCGCCTTGCCAAGGGTGACAATGTCGGGCACAACCTGCGCTTGGTCACAAGCAAACAGGCTGCCACAGCGGCCGAACCCCGTGGCAATTTCGTCGGCAATGAGCAGCAGGCCGGTATCGCGACACAGCCCGGCAATGGCCGCTAGCGTTTCGGGCGAGTGCATCTTCAATCCGCCGGCTGCCTGGAGCAAGGGCTCAATGACGACGCCGGCCAATTCGTGGCGATGAGTTTGCATCAGGGCGGCCAATTCGGCCAAGCCGGCCTCATCCCGGGGTAGCTCCACATTCAATTGCTGGGGCAGGAACCCGCTGAACAGCGAGTGCATCCCCTCGTCGGGATCGCAAACGGACATCGCGCCTGTGGTATCGCCGTGATAGCCGTTGCGGAAACTCAGAAATCGAGAACGGCCGGGTTGGCCCTGGTTCATCCAAAACTGGATTGCCATTTTCAGCGCCACTTCGACAGCCACGGAACCGGATTCCGAGAAAAAACAGTGTTGCAAGTCGCCGGGTAGGACGTCGCCCAAACGCTCGGCGAGCTGGCTGACCGGCGCGTGAGTCAAACCACCCAGCATGACATGAGGCATGCGCCCGAGCTGCGCTTCGATAGCGCCGAGGATATGTGGATGGTTATAGCCGTGGCAGGCCGTCCACCATGAAGCGATCCCATCGACGAGTTGCCGGCCATCCTGCAAGTTGATGAAAACCCCGTCGGTCGAATCCACGACTAGCGATACAGGCGCATCGGCCATCTGCGTATACGGCAACCAGACGGACGGATTGGTCGTGCCTTGAAACTGATTACGGTTTCTCATGATCGCGTAGCATACAATACTGGTCGCCTTTGCCTGCCATGGAGATACCTGACCGATGTCCTCGATTAATTGCTTCAAAGCCTACGACGTGCGGGGCCGCGTGCCGGAAGATCTCAATGAGGATATTGCCTATCTCATCGGCCGCGCGTATGCCGCCTTCGTCGACCCGAAGCGGGTCGCCGTCGGCTACGACATCCGCAAATCCTCCCCCGCGTTACGGGATGCCTTGAGCCGGGGGCTCGTAGACTCGGGCGTCGAAGTGTTGGATATCGGCATAGGCGGAACCGAGCTCATCTATTTTGCGACCGCCCACTATGGCCTGGATGGTGGCCTAATGGTCACGGCCAGCCACAATCCCCCCAACTACAACGGCATCAAGATGGTCCGCGAGGAATCTCGGCCCCTCAGTGAAGACACCGGGCTAAAACAAATTCGCGACCTTGCCGAGCGCAACCAATTCCCGGTAGCGGCACAAACCGGCAAGATCGAGCCGTTGGTGGTACTCGATGAGTATCTCGAGCATATATTGAGCTACGTCGATGTGGCGGCGCTAAAGCCCCTGAAGATCGTCGTCAATGCCGGTAACGGCGGCGCCGGGCCGATTGTCGACCGCCTCGGGGCTCACTTGCCCTTCGAGTTCACCAAGATTCAACACGAACCCGATGGCAACTTTCCGAACGGGGTTCCCAATCCCATGGTAGAGGAGAATCGAACCGTTACCGCCGAGGCCGTACGCGATAACGGTGCGGACTTAGGCATCGCTTGGGACGGCGACTATGACCGCTGTTTCTTTTTCGACGAACACGGCAGCTTCATCGAGGGTTACTACATCGTCGGATTACTGGCCGCGGCGTTCCTCGCGGATCACCCCGGCAGCAAGATCGTGCACGACCCGCGCCTCACTTGGAATACCCTGGACATCGTCAACTCCGCGGGCGGCATTCCCATCGAAAGCAAATCCGGCCATGCCTTTATCAAGGACACCATGCGCAAGCAAGATGCGATTTATGGCGGCGAGATGAGCGCCCACCACTATTTCAGGGACTTCTCCTACGCTGACTCCGGCATGATTCCGTGGCTGCTAGTCAGCCAAATGATTGTACGGCAAGGTAAGCCTTTGTCTGAATTGGTTGGCGAGCGAATGCGCGCCTTCCCCTCCAGCGGCGAAATCAATCGCCGCGTGGAAAATGCCGCAGTCACGATCAAGAAGATCGAGGCGCAATACGCCGCCGCGGCCGACTCGGTGAACTATCTGGATGGCCTCAGCGCTGAATATACCGACTGGCGTTTTAACCTTCGCGCTTCCAACACCGAGCCGTTGTTGCGGTTGAATGTGGAAAGCCGCGGTGACGAGGCTTTGATGAAAACCAAAACGGCAGAACTATTGAAGACAATCGGCGGCGAGCCGGGCTAGGTGACGAATCGGAATTCGCAATCCGTTTTCATCACCTCCTCCGGCACCGGTATTGGCAAAACCCTCGTCACCGCCGCCCTGGGGCATCAGCTCCGACGTCAGGGGCGAAAGGTACAACTGCTCAAACCCGTGCTGACCGGATATCCGCCCCGGCCAGACGAGGGACCCGCGGACTGCGATATCCTGCTCGAGGCGCTGGGAAGGCCGGTCGATAATCCAGGGCGAGAGGCCATCAGCCCCTGGCGTTTCGAGGCCCCCCTATCACCGGATATGGCTGCGGCGAAACAGGGCAGCGCGATCGCGTTCGACGCCGTCTGCGATTTTTGCCGGCAACCCGGCGAAGGGCTGCGACTCATCGAGGGCATCGGCGGCGTGATGGTACCACTGACGACGCGCCACACGGTGCTTGACTGGATCACGGCCCTCGACGCGCCATCCGTCCTCGTCGTGGGTAGCTATCTCGGCAGCATCAGCCATACGCTGACTGCCCTAAAGGCGCTACACCAACGCAAAGTAATGGTGCTGGGAATCGTCGTCTCGGAATCCGGCGCGAGCTCGGTAGATTTGCAGGATACCTGCGCGACACTGGCCAACTTTTGGCAGGGGCCCATCGCGACGATCCCTCGTTTGACTGATCCGAAGCCGTGGCAAAGCGCACCAGACCTCACGGTGCTGCTTGAGCCACTCCTCTAATCCATCGACTGCGGTATTGGTTGTGTCGGCTAGGTGTCCAACAACCGATCGATTTTCACGGCGCAAATAAAGTCGTTGCTGCTCAAACCCCCGATCGCATGAGTCGTATAGGTGATCCGGCAGTGGCCGTAACCTACCTCGAGATCCGGATGATGGCCTTCGCTTGACGCGATCCAGGCCACAGCGTTCACAAACCCCATGGTCCGGTTGAAACCGGGGAAGCTGAAATCGGCGCTAATCGATTTGCCGTCAGCGGCCAGTGACCAATGGTCACCGACCTGCTCCATATAACGGCTGGCTTCTGTGTTGGTCAGCGGCTCGACACCGCCCTCGCAGGGCTCGCACCGGGCACTCGATAAGTCGGAAATATAGGCCATGCGGGAAGTATAACCGTTACGCGGCGGAGTAACCGCCACGTAACGGCGAGTCCATCAATCGGTTCGGGCCAATCGATCCGCATGACTCACATTGAGCCGGATTTCCACACGCCGGTCCAATGCGTGCTGGTCGAGATGGGCATCTTCGCCCCCCGCATACGCTTCCCCCATCGCGATGGCGGAAATATTGGCGGCATCGACCCCGCCGCGGATAAGAATGTCCCGCACAGCCGCGGCCCGTTCGGCCGATAGCTGCTCGTTGAACTCTTCCGCGCCACGCGCATCGGCGTGACCCTCGATGTCCACGACCACTGGGCCAAGTTCGTTGATCAAACCTGCCAACTTTTCGATGCGCTGCGCGGTTTGCTCATCGATAGTGGCATCGCCGGTGCGAAAAGAAACCGACACATTCACGGAGCGTGCCAGTGTTTCGACCCAGCGCGCCTGCTCCTCTTGCCGGCGCTCGGCACTCAGCGCCACCTCCTGTTCCGCCGCGCGAAGCTCAGTCCCGATGCTCGCCAATTTCGTTTGGGTGTTGGAAAGCTCGGTTTTGTATTGGTCGCGTTCTTCTGTGCGCTTGAAAAACTGGTCGCCTAGCCAACCGCCGAAGGCCGCGCCGAAAATCAGCCCCAACGGCCCACCCGCCGCGGCGCCAATGACCGCGCCGCTGCCGACGCCGATGGTCTCCTGTTTGGACCCACCACCGGCTTCCTCGGCGCGAGCCACCCCGCCGAGCAACACAACGGCCATCAACACCATCATGAGTTTGTCTTTCATCACGAATCTCCTGGTCACCCCGATTGGGTGAATTCAATTGCAAACGATGGGAATCGCAGGCGCAGGGCATAGGCTGGCGATCCGGTGCCCGAATATGGCGAATTGAGGCGTCGAAGATCGCGGCCGAGCAGGGCCGGACGCTATTGGAAACGCAGCCCGCGGCGGCCCGGCAGGGCGACGAAGGTTCCGCCGTTGCGTTGGCATATGACGCGCATCAGCGTTGCAAAACGGGCCGCAGTTTGCATGCGACCGGTGACCTCATAGATGACCGGGAATGCCACCGCGTGAATGCGGACACGCCGATTCCCCGTCGCATCCGCCTGATTCAGCCGGTCGATTTCGCGGACGACGGAATCGATAGAACCGGCGCTAAAGTCGTCGCTGTACACATACAGGCTGATTTTCTTGTTCGGATCGTAGAAATCCCGGATCGCCTTGATGATACCTTCGCGGGGACTCGAGTTTGAGAAGGCGCCCCAGTTTCGCAATGCCTTGAGGATGGCGTCGCGTTGACTGCGCGTATCCGGTATCCACTTGTTCCGGTAACTCTTGAACATGTACTCGCCCATGTCGTTCATGACTTGAATACCCTTCACCTCCGGGTATACCTCTAGCGTTTCCCGAATTTGTTTTTGCACACGATCCCACGCGTAAGAACGCATGCTGGGCGAGGTATCGATCAGAAATACGATGTATTCACTGTCCACGGGAATACCACCGACGGCTCGATCCGAGGGTGGGCGATAGTCTTTCAGCAAACGCTTCATCTCCTCGGTCAAGCTTTGCTGCGCGCGCGCCATCTGGCCCTCGAGTTCCAACGTCACCTCAGCCTCTTGTTGGCTCGCAGTGAACATTGCTCGAATCCTTGATAGATCCCGTCGCAACAGCGCTAGCTTGGTCTTGTCATCCACCACCTCTTCGGTTACTCCCGCAAGTTCGCGGTTGACCACTTCTGTTTCGCCACGAATATCGAACAGTTCCTCTTGCAGCTTGGCAATTAACCCGTTGAGACTTTCTTGGATCTCATCCAAGCGCACTGGCTCGTATATCTTGGTAATTACCAGGAGCAAGATAATCGCACCGAAGCCACAACAGATGCAGTCAAGGAAGGAAAGGCTAAACGTATCCACGTCGCGCCGCTTTCTTTTCGTCATGGCCAGTCCTCCGAGGGCGCCAATAAGGACCCTCCCGTGGTCAATGCAAGCTCCCAATACACGTGGGCCGCATTCGGATCGCCTTCCATCGCAAATAGTATGACGTTCACCGGCACGCCTCTTGGCAACGCTCGCACGGCACGTTGGAAATGCCTCAGCCGCTCGCGGCCGGTCACGCCGCGCCGGTTGCTGGGCACGAGCCCTAGTGTCGGCAATCCGTCCACCAATAAGAAGATATTATCCGGTCTAGGCTGCAACTTGTTGAGCGCCTCGAACGCCGCGCCCAGGCTAGTCCCGCCCTTTGGCGTCATTGCCTTCAATTCATCTACGGCCTGCTGGAGTTGATTTGCGTCCGAGCGCACGGACAACCATCTGCCGTCGGTACCCTCTATTAGAGACCAGGCCTTCTCGTTAAAGCCGTAGATCTGGAATTCGGTACCCTGCTCGAGCTGGGCCGTCAGCCAATCCACGGTCGCCACCGTTTGGCGCCACTTGGGCGCTGCGCGCTGTTGCGCCTCCGACATGTTGCGGCGCCGGATAATGTTTACGAGGGTCTTGTCGAGCATGCTGGTCGAGGTATCGACCAAGACAACCACGCGGCGCCCACCCATGCGTAGGCCGGTCAGATACTGGCGGTTGCCCTCGCCCACGAACGTCCGGATATTGTCTGTCCCCGACGGGGTCTCGGCCAACTTACGGCTTTCTTCCTCGAGTGCATCGAGCTCGGACTTCAGCGCCTCGATACTTTCCTTCGTGGCGCTGGTGTCGGCTAGCAGCTCCTCCAACTCCGTCTTGAACTTCTGAATTTCCTCGAACGTAGCGCTAATTAAATCCGCGGTGACTGCCTTCTCGTCGAGCCGCTCGGCGAGGTCTTCCCTCAGTGCCGCAAGATTGCGCCGCCCCGCTACAACTTTGAGTTGGACCTGGTCCGCCTCGCCGGCTTCCCGGATCGTAATGGCATCCCGACGCCGATCCATCGTAGCGTTAATAATCATGAAAAAGAGGATGACTGCCCCGAAACCGCAGGTCATCGCGTCGAGAAACGACAGATTGATTACGTTGACTGATTTACGCGCCATCGCTCTCGGCCATTCCGATGACAGCCAACTTATGGGAACCGATTTGGATCTCATCACCCGGACGCAACCGCGCTTCGCCGGCCACCCGCTGCTGGTTCACCAAGGTGCCGAAACGGCTGAGGTCCCGCAGCCAAAATTCGCCGTCGCGGGACTGTACTTCGCAGTGCTCGGCCGAGATCCCGTCGGCGTCGCCGACCAATACGATACGAGCCCGATCGGATGCCGGGCTACGGCCAATAACCAACGTCGTCGAAACGGGCCGGGCGAGACCTTGGTAAACAAGATGGGTGGCCAATGGCTCTGGAGCGGGGGCGACGACCACATCACTGACCGGCGCTGCGCCAGTAAGCGGGCCTCCCCGCCAAGGCAACCGGCGCACCAAGCGCAGACCGCGTTGTGGGTCGGCGTCTAAGTGCGCGATCGCGTCTCGCACGGCAGCCCCAGTGTGCGCAGCCGGAAGCGCGACGACTTCGCAGTCGTTAAGCTTCCCCAAGTAATCGCACAGACCGGGAATCCTCGCCAACCGGTCCGCTACCTGGAGGGCAGCCGGGGCACCGGGAGTTCGCAGCCGGCCAACCAACTGCCCGAGCGCCCGAAACTGGTCTTCCAGGGCGCTGACGAACTGGCTGTGCTCGAGGTGCAAGCTGTGCCCATCCAGGTCCACGCTGAGTTTTTCCTCCGGGCGCAACCGCTCGACCCAATCTGGCAAAGCATTGTAGAGTCGCTGCTCGGTCTCTGCGTGATGCATCGGATCAAACCGCGTCGCGATGACGAACAACTGGGAGATTCGCTGCGCCCAGCGGTCCATCATCGCAACGACACCTGTGTCAATCAAATGCTCTTCGCGTTCGACCTCAGCGGCCTCGCCCTGGCCGATCACTGATACCGTCAGCCGATGCAAACCTGCATCGACGTGCAGCAGTTGCCGATCGGGCGCGGGCCGGCTACTGGCGGCCACCGCGCTTTCGATCAACCCTGCCACCTTGATGCCGCACTCTTGTGCGATGCCCAAGACCAAACCGAGCTGCTCACGGGTATAGTGGCCGGGCGTGACGACTAAGACTTCGGTATTCGGCTCGCCTAAATCTTTGAACATTTTTTGCAACTGCAAAAACGCCAACTCGGCGTGGCTCTTATCACCGCTACCCGGGTCGGCGTTCAAATCATGCCAATACCGATTCCGACAAAGGCGCGGCTCCAGATGAGCTTGAGCCAGTGCGGGGGCTCCGGTAATCACCGCCGCCGGGGTGAGGACGGCATACCCGGGCTCGCTCGCAAGCACGCCGTACTCGCCCGTCCAGGTCAAGCCCGCATCATTGAGTTCGAGTACCAAAGCGGTCACGAATTAACGAGCCTGCATGTGCCGAATAAGGTTGTGGTCAACATAGGTTTGCGCGTCGAAAACGAATCGTTCTTGCAACAATTGCAGTTGATGCACTAAGAACATCACGACGATTGAAATCAGTAATGCGATAAAGGTGGAGTTGAACGCGACGCCCAAGCTCTCGGTTACACCGGATATATCTCCTTCCACGGCCCGGTGCGCTTGCCCTAGTGCTTCACCGATACCGCGCACCGTACCAATAAAGCCTACGGAGGGGATTGCCCAAGCGATGTAACGAATCATAGACAGTTCCGACTCGAGTCGTTCGCCCTCCCCTTCGCACAACGTGTTGGATACCGAGGAAACGTCTTGCACGTTGCGGGTGGAGCCAAACCGCTCCAATGCCGCCAACATCACCCTCGGTAGCAGCATCGCGCGGTGTTTGTCCGGTAGCGCTTGCAGATTACGGGCATACTGCCGAGTATCGTCAGGCAGGATCCGTAACCCTTCCTGGATCGGCACCAAACCCGCGTCCAGGAGGCGCCGCTCCCCTATCGTTTGCCACGCCTTAAACCCCATGATTGCAAAAGCCCACAGCGCCAAGATAAAACAAGCCTCTTGCTCGAAATCTCTGACTAGGACATAGATCGAACGCTCGGGCGTATAATTCTTTTCGGCCTCGATTCGCACCGCCTGTTCCGCCAGAATCGCCGCAGCCTTAGGCCGCACCAAAGTGACGTAAACGGCATGCACAACAATGATTGACGCAATCAGTGCGAATACCTGATAGAAAAACTCAACGGGAAAATTCTTGTTCATTAATCGTGGCTCCGGCTAACGCCGTTTAGATATCAACAGGAAAGGTGATCTCGTCGTCCGCTGGGACTTCCTTGGTAGGGACGAACTCCTCGTCGGGCGCTTCCTCGTCGGCTTCGCCAGCAGCGGCCGCACTCGGCTCAGGGGCCGCACTAGCCTCCGACTCCGAATCTTCCTGGGCAAAGGCCAAGACCCCGAACAATGCGAAACAATAAACGATTGCACGCCAACGCATATTCGACACTCCTTCTCACTTTGGACCAGGATAAGCGGTAATCATTCCACGCCGCGCGCGATACGAAAGCCTAGATCCTCCCGCGCGGCATCCCGATAGTCCCGATGGCTGAGCCGAAGCTGAGCCACGGTTGCGCTTTTGTAACTCGCACCCCTCACCACATGATACCGCCCCGAGGGTCGCCCCATCGGATCGGCAATCACTTCGCTGGGGGCGGAGGGCGTGACGTCGTAAGGATCATGCACCCATTCGGCAACGTTGCCGCCCAAATCATAAAAACCCAGAGGATTCGGCGGAAACTGCCCCACCGGCGCGCTAACGGGAAACCCATCGCTATAGGTCACCAGGGTCGGATTGAGAATACTGCGCGCTGACAGGTCAGCGAAATTGCCCGCTCGGTCCGGGGGCGGGAGTTCGTCGCCCCAGGGGAAACGCCGGGGTGCGGCCGCCCCGGCGTAGCGGGCCACGTACGCCCATTCGGCTTCCGTGGGAAGGCGGTAGCCATTACGGTTGGCTGGCAGAGCAGCGACCCATTTGTCGCCGTCCGGTTCGTACACCGGTTGCAATCCATCTTGAATACTCAGCCAGTTGCAATATTGCACCGCGTCTTCCCAGGTTACGCCTACCACCGGCTGATCATCGCCGTTCAGATCGAGGCCACCAAACTCCCCGGAATCGTGATCGGGCATGAAGCGGCGAAATTCGGCATTCGTGATCTCACGTTCGGAGATGTACACCGGTCGAGTCAGGCGAACTCGCCGCAATACCTCGTTAGAGCGCCGGCCTTCCTCGCGGCGGGAACTACCCATCGTGAACTCCGCGGGTAACACGAGCCGCAGGGTCTGCCCGCCCGCCGTTTCGATGCTCGATGCAAAACGGCCGGCCACCGTTTCGACCAGGGGCTCCAGCTTGAGCACGAGCTGTTGGGGAAATCCGGGGCGCGGCGTTACGCTCTGCTTAGCCGGCGAAAATCCATCGGCCCTGGCTTCGAACTGGTGCGCAATCGCCGTCAGCGTGAATTCACGCTCAGTTTGCGGCTCGCCGTCGATAAACAACTGTGCCTCGGCCGGCTCCGTCCGCACCGCGACGCGGCCGACCTCGGGCGCCAATTCCAGCGTCAGCCGGCGGCCGCTATCGGCTGCCACCGACAAGGTTCTGCTTTGACTTTGATACCCAGGCTTCGAGACGGTAATCGTATGCCGGCGCCCAGGCGCCAAGGTCACGGTTGCCGGGGTACGGCCCCGAAACGCACCGTTGACCGCAATCGCCGCACCGCTGGGCACCGTGGCGAGCCTAACCCGGCCGTCAGCGCGCTCGAGCTGCACCGTCGGCGCCGGCACGTTCGCCGCAGGCCAGCGGCTGGAGATCAAGGCCGGCGCGCCGCTGGCCGCCTTGAGCGAGGCGCTCGAGTACCTGATCGCCAACACCTT
>JAHEKG010000048.1:10248-15361 GCA_024638475.1 Rhodospirillales bacterium
GCTCGCCGTCAACCTCGACTTGCGCGCCCGGGGGTTCGGTCGTCAGGGTCACGGGAGCCCAATTGGGCATGAGAGTGAGCGCCAATCCCTGCTCTGTGCCACCGCCCGCAACCTCGAGCTCACGAACCACTGTAAAAAACCGGGGAACGCGCAACTCGACTTGATGTATACCTGCGGCAAGCTCGATGGGTTCGGCGCCAAGCAGACCCATCACCTGACCATCGACACTCACTTCGGCGGTTTCGACGCTCGGCTCAGTGGTAATTCTGACCAGTCCAGGCAACTTCACCAGGTTAAAAGCACGCACCTGATCGGAGGCCTGGCCGACGGTGATCGTCGTCGAAAAATCGTAGTAGCCCTCCTTTGCGGCAACCACACGGTGCTCGCCGCTACGTAACAAGAACCGGTCCGCCAACCGCAACTTCATCGTCGTGCCCGGTAGTTCGATTTCGTCGGGAATAGGGGTAAATTGCAGCGCCACGGACTTGGCGGTAAACGCAAACCACCCCAACACCGCGAGCAACCCAAAACCCGCCATCACCAACCAGTGCGCCCGGCCCCACCCGGCACTCGAAACCTCAGGGTTGGGTTCCACCCGGAAGGCCAACGGCACGATTTCGTCGTCCTCGGTCCGCGCCGTCTGCTCGTCGGGCGGGGCCGTATCCCCGACTGAACTCAGCCGCTCCATTTCGAGCGTCAGAGTCGTCCCCGCCAGCACACACCGAAAACGCACATTGGCGACGGCTATTTCGTCTCCATCAGCTAGCCACCGGGAACCCTGGACGAACTCGTGATTCAGTCTGAACCCCGGTCGTTGCCGGTCGCCTTGCAAATAAAACCGGCCGTCCAGAAAACCCAATTGAGCTAACGCATCGCTGCCAACCACGGCAATGTCGGCGCCGTCGCCCAGCGACAGCGGTAATTGGTCCGGCCCAAACCGGCGTGACGGCTGGCCCCGCTCCTGCAACAAAACTGCGGCTTGCGCCTCTACCATTCGAAGATATTCCTAATGTGCATCGTGCCCTTCATTTGATGGGTTCCATACAGCGAATAACCACGGGGTCTGGCGTGCTCCCGGGGCGCAACTTGAATTGAGCCCTAACGTCACGATAGCCGTTACGGCTACCAATCGCAGTATAGTCGCCGGGACGCAGTGCCAACTGATGGCGTTCGAAAGTGCCCACGCGCCCTACCCGGTAAACGCTTACCTCGGTCAAACCGTCAGAAACAAAAGTCACGGTGATCGGCGTTGCCGCCTGTTGCACGTAACCCGCCAATTTCCGGAGTTGTTCGTCGAGTTTGGCTCGGGGATCGGCTGCAGTTTCGGCCTCGGCAAGCAGGCCGCGGGCACTGTCTAGGACGCTCGGCGTGAATAAACGCGTGGGTTGTTCGATCAGCAACGCGAGCTTTTGGTCGAGGTCGGCACGCTCCCGCGTCCTTACCATGCCCTCCTGGGCGAACCGCACGGTGGCATCGAGTTTCAGTGCGGCTTCGTATTGCTGTAGGGCCTCTTCCCAGCGCTCCTGTCGCTCGAAAGCAGCCGCCCGAACCCGAGCGAGGTTAATGCGATTGAGACGTCTTCCTTGATCAACCTGCTCAAGACCATCCAGCGCGGCGGGTGCGTCTTGCCGAATCGCCAAGGCGCGCTTGAAGGCGGCTTCGGCGGCCGCGAAATCGGACTCGCCGAGCGCGGCAAGCCCCGCTGTCATCGCCCGGTCGAAACGGTAACCGGCCAGTCTGCCTCTCGCGGCCGCCAGACCCGCTTCGGCCGGCTGCCAACGCGGATCGATCTCGAGTGCCCGCGAGTAAGCGGCGATCGCCGCTTCGACCTGCCCCGTGGTGTCAGCGGCGCGGGCATCGCTCATCGCCGCCAGTAACTCCGGCAAACGCGCTGCCCGGGCGAGGCCTGTCGCAGCCGCGCCGTTGGTCGAATCGATCCGTAGCGCCAGTTCGAAATTTTCCACTGCCGGCGCTTGATCGCCGCGCTCAAGCGCTGCCGTACCGGCGGCCAACGCGGCTTGCAAAGTCTGTCTCGACAGAGCGAGCAAAGCCTCGCCTTGCTCGAGGCCCTGGCGGTAATAGTCGATGGCCGCGGCGTACTGCTCGGCCAGGAAACTATCGTTACCGCCGCGAAGGTTGTCCTGATATTGACGCCAATCGTCGACGGCCCAAAACTCCGGCTGTAGGTTTTCCAACTCGCCCTCTTGAGACACCATCCGCGTCAGCAATATCTCCGCCTCGTCTTTCAAGGCGGCAAGCGTTGCCGGGTCTACGACGGGTTTGGTCGGTTCAGTGGTGGGTGTTTGTACAGGCGTGGCCCGCGGCTGCACCGGTGGCGTCTGATCGGCCACCCAGCGAGGCAACAGCACGACCACGAACAATAATCCGAGCACCAGTACGAGACCGGCCAAGAGAATTTTGAAAGGCGGGCGGCCGGAACGCGGCGGCGACGGCAGCTCCTCTGGCGCGCGCGGCCGCACGGGTCGAATAACGTCATCTGGTGTATCGCCAGGCTCGGTCATGGCATTACGACACGGCGAGCGCCGCGCGCCCGGTTAGCTCACTGAGTTGCCCGAAGACTGCCTGCATCGTCGGCCGATCAGCCGGCCGGGTCGCGCAACATGCGCCCGCCAGCACCGCGAGTTGCGGGCCACCAGGCGACTCCGCGTCTCGGGCTTGGCGGCCCGCCCCGGGAAGCCGGCCAAACAGCAACTCGTGCAGCATGACACCTAGGGCATATACATCGGCGCTGGGCGACGCCAGCACCGCTCCCTCGGGCGGCAACGCGGCCGGCGTCTGCATAGGCGTGGGCTGGCCGCACGCAGTCACAGTCGCCAAATCTATGCAACAAGCGTGATTCGGGCGACGCAGCATGATGTGGCTCGTCTTCATGTCCCCATGAACGAAACCTTGAGCGTGTAAGTCCGCCAGCCAACGCACCGGCTCCAACATCAAGGGCAGCCAAAAGGCCGGCGGCGAGCCTGCCAATGAACGCAGGTCACCGTAATTTAGATACTCCAGCAGCAACCACGCTTCCGATTTGTGCGTGGTTAGGCCGAGCACACGGACGACGGCAGCGTCCGCGAAGCGCGTTAACGCATGGTACTCATGCTCTAGGAGCCGTCGGTGTCCCGTCAGCGTTGGCGCTAGGCGCTTACCCGCGGCAAGGCGCCCTTGCGAATCTTGTAACAAGAAGATTTCGCTGCTCGCCGTGACTGCGATGCGCCGCAGGGGGCGCCATCCGGCCGTTGAAAAATCGGTGTCAGGCGGGAGCCGGCTTAACCCACTAGTCCCAAGCGAGTCATCACTCGCTGGGCTGGTCGACCGTATCACCGTCTGGTTCGTTTGCTTCTGCCGACTCGGCTTCGGGCTGGATTTCGGGCTCGGGTTCGGTAATGTCGACGGCTTCGGCCGCCATTTCCAATTCCGGCTCGAGCGCAATACTGGTATCCCCGACGAACCCTGTCTCGGCAGCGTATAAATCTTTCAATAATCGCTGCCATTCCTCGTACTGCGCTTGGGCGTTGCCGGTCAATCGATAGGCAGTGCCTTCCATCTCGACGACGACAGGAGTCACTTCATCCTCGAAGCCGTTGGATAATTCCTCTAGCGTCGCCGCATGCAGGCGAGCCTCCTGCCCGCGAACCATCCCCGCCTTTATCAACTCCATGCCGCCGTACAGGCCCGCGTTCGTAATCACACGGTCACCCAGCGAGCCACTATCGTTTCGGCTATACAGTATCGTGGCTAATATCGTCAGCCCACCCATGATATAGCGGCGGCGTTTTTCCGCATTTACTTCACGGAAGGCGACCGCCTCTTCGCGGGCATACTTGCGCCAACTGCTATAAGGCTCGTCGATATCACGATAGAAATTATTGTAATGGTCATTCAGCGTATCGATAAAGAGATGTTCACGTTGCCGCACGCGTAGGACTCGATCGAACATCGGGTCGTCGTAGGCTGGCAGCCGCTGAATCTCGTATCGGCCACCACGGTCCTCGGCCAGGTGTTCGCCGAACGAATCGGGGCTCAGGTCTGCCGCGAAGCGCAGTTGCGCAACGGTACGAATATCCGCGAGCTCTTCGGCAGTTAGATTGTCACGCGCGGCAGCCAGATCGTTAGCGATACTATTGAAAACATCTTGATAAGGATCTTTGTCCGGATACTTGCGCGAATCGTAGGCCGCGGCGGACGTCTCCATCTCGTATTCTTTGTCGATCCACTCTCGCCCCGTCGCATCGTGCGCCGACACGCGCAGTCGCAAACGATCGCCATCGGATTGTAGGATTTCGCCCTTGACGTTGACATCGCTGGACAGCGACTCGATGGGGGTCGCCCGCACCGCACCCCAATAGCCGCTCTCGCTAATCGTCCGCTGGATCTTGACCGCCAGGTAACGGGACTCGGCGCGGCGAATGTTGGTAAAGATACGGTCCTTGAGTAGCTCCTCCAACACCTCCGGCTCGATTTCGCCGTCAGGAACGCCCGGCTCCAGCACGACCACGGCCACATCCAACAGCTGCTGCTCGGGCACCGTCTCGCTCACAACCGCAAGATCGACGGTATGAGCGCGCTTCACCTGCTGGCTAACGCATCCGGCGGCCATGCAGAGCAGACCAACAACCGCAAACCGTACTAACATTTCAAGCTGTCCCTTCATCGTCGGTTGCTACCTTCCCGCCACGATCTTCTTGTAGTCTGCGTATTCCTTCCACAACTTTTCGCGCAAGTCTTTGTCGCGCTCGGCGGTCGCCGCTTCGCATAAGCCACGGGCTACTACGTCCTCGTCCTCACAACCCTTGATCGCGCGCGGGTCGTTGGGGCCCAGATCCGGGCCGGCCACCACTTCGCCGCTGCCGCTTTCGCCCTGGCTGCTCCCCCCAGGTACACCGCCTCCGCCGGCCACGCCATCACCACCAGCGCCTGCCGCATCGCGGAACACTTCGTCGGCCGCAGTGCCACCCGCGCCAGCGTCGGCCAGCACCTCTCGTTCCGCCGCAACTGCACCGTCAAAATCCTCCAGTGAGCGTTCGAATTCGTCGTCCAGCACGACTGAGGCTTGGCTACCGTCAACGTCGCCGGATCCGTCCCCCGGCCATTCACCAGCCGC
>JAHEKG010000049.1 GCA_024638475.1 Rhodospirillales bacterium
ACCAAGATCTCCGATCCGATTCGGACACCCACGTTCAGCGACATGATCCTCGAAGGAATTACGGAGCTACAAACACTCGACGCCCAACCGCAGCTCCAACAGGAGCTGCGCCATATCATGGGTGACATTGCCATCAAATCCGGGGAGTACCTTCTAGCCCGCGAGCTGCTGACCGAGGTCCTGGCTTATCGGCAGCAGACCTTTGGCGAAGCCAGCGAGGAGGTTGCGACCACCCAGAATCGCCTTGGCAACACTTTAAACGCACTGGGAGAGTTCGATGCCGCGCGAGCCATGCATCAACAGGCCATGGCTACCTTCACGGCCATCCATGGCGACAACCACAGCGCGGTGGGTGAAACTTGGCAATATCTCGGGCACGTTTTCCGCGCAATGGATCGAGTGGCGGACGCCGAGCGGGCGTACCGCCGCAGCCGCGACATCTTAGCGGCAACCTTGGGCGAGGAGCATTACCATTTCGCCGTCGTCAGCAGCGATCTTGCCGCGACGCTAACGCTACTTGGCCGCCTAGACGAAGCCGAGACCGCTTATCGGCAAGCCCTTGCGATCAACCAAAAAACCGCATCCCCCGATGACCCCGAATATTTGCTAAGCAAATGCGGGCTCGCATTGGTGATGCATTGGAAGGCCCAATATGAAGAAGCCGAACGACTCTTCGACGAAGCCATTCCCTCGCTGATACGGATACTTGGCCCTAATCATCCTAATGTTACCGGGCCAAAAGGCGACTACGGCCGCATGCTGCATGATCTGGGCGAGTTGCGCCGCGCCGAGGGTTTGTTTCGAGAAGCGTTGAGTGGTTTTTCCGAAAAGTTCGGCGCTGCACATCGCTTCGTCGGCTACGCAAAAGTCAACCTCGCTATTCTGCTGCACGATCGCGGCAAACTCGACGAAGCTGAGACGCTGCTGCGCGATGCCCTGCAAATTTACGGTCGTACGCTCGACGCGGACCACGCCTATGTTGGCGCCGCACTAACGGCACTCGGCAACCTGTTGGTCGACCGCGGCCTCGCGCTCGAAGCCTTACCCCTCCTGCAGCAAGGTGTCGGAATATTCGAAGTGTCGCTACCCGCCGAACACTGGCAGCTTGCCAACGCGCGCTGCACGCTGGCCAAAGCGCTGACCGTCCTCGAACGTCCGGCCGATGCCCTGGCGCTGTTCGATCGCGGTCTACCCGTCCTGCGGCGAACCTGGGGTGAAGATCATCGGCTTACCAAGCAGGCAAGCGGCTGGCTAGCGGCTGCGCGGCGCGGTTAGTTCAATACGGGCGCGCCATGTAGCGCCCGCGCGCCGGTCCGACCACGGCGCCGTCCTGGTACACCACTTCCCCGCGTAGGAATGTGCTGGTTACCCGGGCGCTAAGCTCCACACCCTCGAACGGTGTGTACCCTTGGCTGGATTCCGATTCCGCAGCACGGACGACGTAGCTGTCGTTCGGATCGATCAACACTAGATCGGCATCCAGGCCGACGTCGATGTCGCCCTTCTGATTCAAGCCATAGCGGCGCGCCGGATTGTAGCTGGTGAGCTCGGCCATCTGATTGAAGGTCATGCCGCGTTTCGTGCCTTCGGTGACCAATGCCGGCAGCAAATACTCCGTACCCCCGAATCCCGACTTTGCCAGGAAAATTTCGTCCGGGCGCTTGTTGTCGACCTTAAATTCTTCCTTACAACAAGCGTGGTCGCTAACGACCCAGTCGATGTTGCCGGCGAGCACCTGCTCCCAGAGGTAGTCCACATCGGCACGTTCGCGAATCGGGGGATTCACTTTGGCGTGCACGCCACAGGGGGAATCGACAGTTAGCACTAGGTGGCCAATCGTCACCTCCCGGCGAAAGTTGATGTGCGGGAAGACCTGGGCCATCTGTAACGCGGCCGTGACTGCCTTGCGACCGCTGAGATGCAATAAGTTGATGTTAGGCAGCTCAGTCTCGTTCGCTAAATATGACGCGATGAAAATCGCCAGGCCCTCGGAATGCGGGGGCCTCGCCGCACTGTATGCCTTCAAACCGGTCAGTTTGCCCTCTTCTTCGACGATCTTGGTATAGGCACGCATGATCTCGGCAGTTTCGCAATGCAAACTCAGGGAAATCTGCTCTGCCTTGTCCGGAAAGCGTTGCATGGCCCGCTGGAGTCCGCGCATCACGAACTCGAAATGCGCGTAGTCGTAGCGTTCGTCTTCGCCGATCATGAGGAAATCGTTCTGGCTACCGGAACGGCCATGCAACCCGTAACTGCCGTAGAACATAAAAATCTTGAACGAGGTGACACCGAATTTATCGATAAGTAATTCCATCTCGTCGATATGCTCTTTATTCATAGGCGCCAGGTGGTAACAATAATCCACGTGAAAGCGACCGTCCGAAACCTCGAGCACTTCCGGAAAAAACGTTTCGTAGGGACCGCCCTTGTTCATGTAGTACTGCCCCGTGCGCATGTAATTGAGGCTGGAGGTGACGCCGCCCATGGCCGCGGCCTTGCTTTCGGTCACCGCATCCTCGGCCAGCGGTGAATAGATGCCGCAATGCATGTGGGCGTCACAGACGCCGGGGAAAGCCAGACGTTGTTTGCCGTCGACAACTTGACCCGCGCGATCGGCTGCAATGTCAGGTCCAACCGCAGCGAATTTCCCGCCCTTAATCGCAATATCCCCCGTGTCGACAGCGTTTTTGTTCGGTCGAACGACCCGGACATCTTTTACCAACAGGTCGAATTCTTTGTCACTCATGTTCTGGCTCCTGAGTTTGTTTACGGGTTTCCCGAACGGGAGCGCCTTCCCGCCACTACCGGCGGAGCCTAGCATACTCTTGTGGTGCGACTCATCTGGCCGGCTAAGGCGGATTGTCTGCCAGGCAAAAAAAACTCCGGCCGATGGCCGGAGTTCCTGACATGCCGACGGACCGACGTTGGGTCCGGACGGCCTAGGCTAGCGATGGCGACGATCGTGGCGTCGATCGATACGCTGACCCTTGCGGTCTAACCGTCGGTCGATGCGGTCACCCTTACGATCCAGGCGCCGGTCGATGCGATCACCCTTGCGGTCCAAACGCCGGTCAACGCGGTCGCCCTTACGATCCAGGCGCCGGTCGACGCGGTCGCCCTTGCGATCCAGCCGGTCGGCTAGCTTATCCTTGCCGGCATCCGCGGCGCGATCTGACTTGGCATCGAGGCGGTCGTTGATACGGTCACCCCGCTCGTCGAGACGGTCGTTGATACGGTCGCCGCGGTTATCGAGCCGATCGTCGATGCGGTCGCCCTTGCGATCCAAGCGCTCCTCGATACGATCGCCGCGATTGTCCAGTCGGTCTTCCACGCGATCGCCGGCATCGGCCCAGGCCTGGCTACCGATAAATAACACCGCTGTCGCAAACACTAATTTTGTCTTCATGACCTTAACTCCCTCTTCCTATCCAATGGCATACTCTGAACTTACCCATGACAACGCCGCCAAGGCCGGGGGGTTGACCCGCCGCGGCAGAGGATTTCGTACTTATGTCTAATAGCCCGGCAATTGAAGCCTTCTGGCGCGACTGCGTCGCCGCGGTGGCCAGCCTGGATGCAACGACCCCCTATAGCGTCAAGGTGTTTGGGCGCGATCCGGAGATGGCGGAGTTGTTGCTCAAGTTGGTGAGTTCGGGCCAGAAGACCGGCACCTTCGGGCTGGTGTGGGAGTTTGAGGACAAGGGTGAACCGCTACCCGCGGTCGATGATTGGGTCCTCGTGACGGATTATCACGGCCGGCCCGGCTGCGTGTACCAGATCAAGAGTGTCGAAATCGTGGCCTTCGAAGACATGGAGGAGCGGCACGTCCAATGCGAGGGGCCACAGCTGCGGGAACTGGAACCCTGGCGGCAAGTGCATTGGCCGTTCTGGTCGGAAATGCTGGAAGGTTCCTCGCACACGCCGGATCCGTCCATGCAGGTCGTGTGCCAAACCTTCAAGTGCTACTACCCCCCCCTCCACGCCTCGAACTAAGCGGTGCCGGCGCCGCGACATTGGTTCGGCCTGCTGGTCCTGGTAAGCATTTGGGGTAGCGCGTTTCTGCTCATCAACATCGCGGTTGCCGAGATCGACCCGTTGCTCATCACCGCGGCCAGGCTTTGGATCGGTTTGGCGGTAATGACCGGCACCCTTATATTGATGGGCAAGCGGTTTCCCGTTCGCCATTGGCCCTACTTTCTGTTGATGGCGCTCACGGGCAACTGCCTGCCGTTCTACGCCATCACCTGGGGCCAGCAGTTCATCGATTCCGGCGAGGCCGGGATCTTAATGGCGATGGTGCCGTTGCAGGTTGTGTTGCTCGCTCATTTCTTCATTCCCACGGAGCGTCTCAATTGGCGACGCGGGCTGGGCTTCTTCGTCGGCTTCATCGGCGTGATTATTCTGTTCGATCCGGCTAGCCTGACGGGACTGTTGGCCAGCGAAGCGCAAACCGGTCGACTCGCCGTGTTTGCGGGCGGAATCTGCTACGCGGTGGCCACCGTACTTGCTCAAAAGCAACCCACCGAAGATCCTTACCAAGCGGCTTTCGGCTCGATCCTAGTGGCTTCACTGCTGATGGCGGTGGCCATGTTGGCAACCGATACGCCAATTTCGCTGCGGGCCAGCGAAGCTGCGCTCCTGTCGGTAGCGGGTTTAGGCGTGTTCGCCACCGGCGGCGCCACCGTCTTATACTTCTACCTCGCGCGCCAAAGCGGCGCAGGTTTCCTCTCACTCACTAACTACTTGGTGCCGTGCATCGCCGTCGCGATTGGGGCATGGGTGGCCGGCGAGGACTTAGCGGCCAGCACACTGGTTGCTCTGCCGATCATTCTAGTTGGCATCGCTATTAGCCAAAGCCGGCCGCCGCCCCGCGCGCCCATCTAGTCAGCCCGCATCAACACCGTTGTCGTCGCCATCTTCCCGGTCCAACGGTGCTCGGCGCCAGCGGCGGTGCTGTCGCGGTCCACTCTCCATGAACCTTGCGCGTCGCTCGTGCATTTCGGCCATCATTTCTGTAGCACGCTGCTTTTGCTCGGCGGTCAACACCGCATACACCTGCGCCTTCACCTCGGCGGCCAAATTGACTAACGCGGCGGCGTGACTCGCGCTCGCCTGACTCGCTTCGGCGATTACCGTGGCGTAACCGGGATCGTCGGGGTTGGCCCCCATCAACGCCAGCCGAGTAGTCCGCGCCTTCTCCCGCAGCGCGTGGAAGCGGGGTTTGGCACTACTCATGATGTCCTGGATGGCCTCCTCTTGCTCGGGGGCCAAGTCCAATTGCCTCGCGATACGTCCCGGCAAAAACCCATGCTGAATGTCTGCTGCACCCCTCGGGCCAGCAAATCCCTCGCCAGCGAAGGTCATCGCAGCCGCGGCGGCGGCCAGTAAGGTGATCGTTTTCATCGCGTCACTCCAATGTCATGTTAGGTCACCTATCTTATGCCACCATCACCGGACTCATACTGAAGACGACCTCAACAAATCTTAAGTTTTCTCAAGCAACGGCGAAACTGCGGCACCTCGCTTGGTTCAGCGGCTCAGGTATGGCAGCGTATGCCGAGAGACACGGCTTATGCACCAGCACACCACCAAAATATTACTCATTGATGACGACACAGCCTTAGGGGAGCTGCTTGCGGAATACTTACGGCCGGAAGGCTGGCAACTAGAAATCTGCGAGTCGGGAGTAGCCGGGCTTACGCTGGCGAAAAACCAGGACTTCGACTTGATCGTACTTGACGTGATGTTACCCGAACTATCCGGATTCGAAATACTCAAGGCACTGCGCGCCGGCGATATCCGAACCCCCATCATCATGCTTTCCGCGCGCGGGGAGGACGTCGACCGCATCGTCGGGCTCGAGCTCGGTGCAGACGACTACTTGCCGAAGCCATTCAACCCACGCGAACTCGTGGCCCGACTTAAAGCACTGCTTCGCCGCAGCAGCGTTGACCAAACGGAGACCGTCACGACCTATGGGCCGTGGCAAATCGATAGTCAACAGCGACGGGTCTTAGAGCACGGCACCCCCCTGCCCCTCACCGCCGCTGAATATCGCCTGTTAGATGTGTTGATTGGCAATGCCGGCCGACCCGCCAGCCGCGAACAGCTCACGGAACAAGCCCTAGGGCGAAAGTTATCGCCACTCGATCGCAGTCTAGATACCCATATGAGTAACCTACGCAAGAAGCTTTGTCGGAGAAAGGATGGGGGTTCTCCGCTCCAAAGCGTTCGTGGCGAAGGCTACGTTCTGATCGCGGCCGACGCCCAGTGAGCACGCTTTTTTTCAGGATTTTCCTGGGCGTGGGAACGGCAATATTGCTGGCGCTCATCGCAACGGTGCTCATCAGCCTGAACATGTTCGGCGGGGCCATGGAACAGGGGACGCTGGGCGGCCCACGCGAACTGGTGCGCGACGCGGCGGAAGTGCTGGTACGTCAAGGAGAGTCCGGTCTGACGGCTTGGCTCCAACGGCGCGCGGATGATCCCCGCTTCACCGTCTTCATCATTAACGCCGACGGCCAAGACTTGTTGGATCGTCGAGTGGCACGCCGCTGGCTCAGACTCGCGCGGGAGCCCGCTCGAATGGGTGGTGACAGACCGCGAAATTACCGGCCACCGCGCTATTTACCTCGGCTGGTTGGCCCAGACGGTGCCGAATACACGCTGGTCGTCGCACCGCGCAGGCTCACCGCCCTGAGTATCTTAGGATGGCCCGCCAACCGCATGCCGGTCTTCCTTGGGATCGTCGCCATATCGGCGTTGATTTCGCTGCTGCTGGCGCGCTACGTCGCCAGGCCCGTTAGCCGACTCACTGAGGCAACCGACGCGCTGGCGGCAGGCCACCTCGATACCCGCATGGGCGCAGCCTTTAGCGCCCGACGGGATGAATTCGGCGCCTTAGCCAAGGCCTTCGACGCGATGGCACAGCGGATCCAGCACCTGGTGACGGAACGTGAAGACTTACTCCGAGACGTGTCGCATGAATTGCGTTCACCGCTGGCGCGACTCAAGCTGGCGCTGGCCCTAGCACAACGCAACGCGGCCGAACCTGTTAGCGCTGATCTCACACGTATTGAAAAAGAAGCCGATGCCCTGGAGGCATTGATCGATCAGATGCTCGCTTGGGTAAGGCTAGGTGGCGCGCCGCAACCGACACAGCCGGTCCAGCTAGATGGCATCGTCGACGAAATCGTCTCGGATGCCCGCTTCCAGTACGGCAGCGACCGCGTTGTCTGCGAAACGATGACCCCTTGCACTGTGGAGGGCAATGCACAGGCACTGCGTAGCGCTCTGGAAAACATCGTCGCAAACGCTATCCAGTTCTCACCACCTGGGGAAGCGGTTGATGTGCGGCTGCAAACGACTACCGAGATAGCCATTTTCACGGTGCGCGATGAAGGGCCGGGTGTGCCCGAATCGCAGCTCCAACAGATTTTTGCACCATTGTTCCGAGTCGACCCTAGCCGCACCCCGAACCGGGGCGGTTACGGCATCGGGTTGGCGATCACGGCGCGCGTCATACAGCAGCACGACGGCGCAATCAGCGCGCACAACCTTGACGGCGGAGGATTCGAAGTCCGCGCGCAGCTACCCTTGCTATCCCAAGCGGCAACCCGTTCCGCCGGCGCCCTATAGGTTGTAACCCCGCTCCTCGTGGAGCACGAGATCCAGGCCCTCGTTCTCTTCCTCGTCGCTGACTCGCAGCATGCTGAAACCTCCAATGACTTTCACGATGATGAAAGATGCAATCCCACACCATGCGATTGTGGCCACGACGCCAATCGACTGAGTGATCACCTGGGAGCCCATGCTAACGCCTTCGTCGTAGCCCACGCCCCCCAATGCGCTCGCCGAGAACACACCGGTCAATACCGTGCCCAAGATACCGCCCACGCCATGCACCGGGAACACGTCGAGTGAATCGTCGATTTTCAATTTGCGTTTGATAATTTGGGTAGCGAAGAAACACACCACGCCGGCGGCCAAACCGATACATAGCGCGCCCATTGGACCAACGAAACCGGAGGCCGGTGTGATAGTACCGAGGCCCGCCACCATGCCCGTAACGATGCCCAACACGCTCGGCTTGCCGTAGCGCACCCACTCGCAAATCATCCACGCCAAAGAACCGGCTGCCGCGCTCATGTGGGTGACTAAGATAGCCATCCCCGCGGAGCCATCGGCCGCGAGTGCGCTGCCGCCGTTGAAGCCGAACCAACCGACCCAAAGCATGCAGGCGCCGGCGACCGTGATGGGCAGATTATGGGGCGGCATCGGGGTCGCCGGAAAACCTCGGCGATTGCCAATCACGAGGGCCACGACCAATGCGGCAACACCGGCGTTGATATGCACCACCGCACCCCCGGCGAAATCCCGGAAGCCCATGGCGCCGAGCCAGCCACCTTCTCCCCACACCCAATGGGTGACCGGAAGATAAACCAGCAAAAGCCATAAGGTTGAAAACCAGAGCATTGCTGCAAATCGCATTCGCTCGGCAAAAGCGCCCACGATCAAGGCCGGAGTAATAATCGCGAACGTCAGTTGGAACATCACGAATACGGACTCGGGAATGGACCCGCTGGCGGAATCAACGGTAACGTTACTCAGGAACGCGTTGGACAGGCCGCCAATCAAGGCGTTTCCCGGCGCAAACGCCAAGCTGTAGCCGCCGACCAGCCAAATAACGGATACCACACAACAAATAGCGAAACATTGCATGAGCACAGAGAGGACGTTACGGGCCCTTACCAAACCACTGTAAAACAACGCCAGCCCCGGGAGGGTCATGAACAACACCAGCGCAGTGGCCGTAATAATCCAGGCCGTATCGCCGCTGTCGATGGAATCAGCGCTTGCTAATGCGGGAAGCAGCGCTCCGAATACCGCGGCAGACGTGCCGGTGGTTATTTTTTTCATTGTTATTTCCTTAAATGGCTTGATCACCCGTATCACCGGTACGAATGCGGTGCACTTCTTCAAGGTTCGTAACAAAAATCTTGCCGTCGCCGACTTTGCCTGTCTTCGCGGAGGCGATGATGGTCTCGATCGCGCGCTCCGTTAGGTCGTCGCTGACAGCCAATTCCAGTTTGACTTTAGGTAGAAAATCCACGACGTATTCGGCGCCCCGGTACAGTTCGGTATGGCCGCGCTGGCGCCCGAAGCCCTTCACCTCGGTGACCGTCATGCCCGTCACCCCGACTTCGGCCAGCGCGTTACGAACGTCATCGAGGCGGAAAGGCTTGATCACTGCTGTTATTAACTTCATCGAACACCCCCCGTGGTAAGGTACAAAGATTGTACCCCATCGACTCAGGCGGAACGGCCCCGATGGAATCGAATACTCGCCGCAGGGCTCGAAGCCTCGCCATCGTCACACTACTGGCTGCTGCCGCCGTCGCCGCGGTTGCACTGGACCGGGCACAGCTCTTAACACTCGGCCAGTGGCTCGAGCAGAATCGGTCGGTCGCGGCAATCGTCTTGTTTGTCTGCCATGTCGTTGCCTCCCTGTTGGTCCTCCCCGGCTGGGTGTTTATCGCCTTGGCCGGGTACTTGTTTGGCATCCCCCTCGGTCTCGGTCTCGCCTACCTGTCCACGGTGACAGCCTGCCTAGCGGTGTTCCTTGTAGGGCGTACGATGGCGAGAGGCTGGGTCCAACGCAGGCTGGGAGACTCCAGACTGCTCACGGCATTGGATAGCGCCGTCGCGGAAAACGGCTTCTTTATCGTCTTGCTGACGCGCTTGTCGTTGGTCCTACCGCTGAATTTTCTGAACTACGGGTATTCGGTTACCGGCGTCCGCGTCGCGCATTACGTCCTCGGCACGGCCATCGGCATGATCCCGGCAGTCAGCGTATATGCTTTCCTTGGTGCGTCGGTGGGGGATCTGTCAAAGCTATTGGCCGGAGACTACCGGGCACTTGAAGGCGGCTGGTTGCTATGGCTTAGCCTTGCGATTGCGGTCGGCGTTGCCGTTTGGGTCGGCCGCCTAACCAACGCCGCCCTAAAACGCCATTTAGCCGACCCCGAGATCGGTGAACTTCGGCGTGAGGGCGGCGGGACCTAGTAGACGCGGAATCCGCCGTGGCGGCGCCGGCTTTGAAAATCGATCCACCATAGCCCCGCTAGAAACCCGGCCCCCAACATCACGAGTAATGCGACGGCTACCCAAGACAGCGGCACACTGCCACGGAAAGAGTCGAGGCGTGAGCGATAGCGATCGTTTTCTTCCGTGAGTTGCAGCAGTTTCGCCTGGACAGACTCCGAAGAATTTTCGGAGGCCGCTATCTCGGCCCGCAGCTGTTCATAAGCCTGTTCGGCTGCCTGACGATCTTCCTCCGCCGCCGCAAGCTTGGCGTCGTTTTCAACAGCCTGGGCCTCCAACTCGGCGACCCTCAGGCGCGCCGGTTTCTCGTCAACCAAATAGTTGGATTTCACCCAGCCTTCCCGGCCGTCGGGGGCACGTACACGAGCGAAGTTGGGAACCCGCTCCAATACCTCGAGTTCCGTACCGCTCACCAGCATCCGAAACGCGCGATCACTGGTGTCCTGGGCCTGATGTTGGCCCAGGCGCAAGATATCAGTGACATAGACCGTCTCGGCCAGCGCCGGTATTGCCAACGCCGTACCCAACAGCAGGACTATTGCTCGCATCCCTGGCTCCGTACCTAATCGCGATTTAACAGAATACGCCAATTATAGGCAGCCGAGATCCAAGAAACTGCGAACTGTGCACCCCCCCAGGACCCAGCTATTGAGCTGACAGCCACGTCAGTAGGGCGTCTTGGAACTCCTCGCCCGGACCTCGATGGACGTCCGCATGGTTCAGTATGGCCACGAGCACGAAACGCCGGCCCGAACGGGCCTGGACCAACCCGGCGATGGCGGCGACGTCATCGATTCGGCCCGTCTTCACGTGCATTTGGCCGGCCTCTGGCCGATCGCGAAAGCGCCGGCGGGTCGTCCCATCCAACCCTGGGAGCGACATCGAAGCGACGTACTCCGCCATGAAGGGGCTGGAGAACGCCTTCAGCAGCACTTGCGCCAGACTCTTCGCGGTGATGCGAGTCTGCCGAGATAGCCCGGCGCCGTTGTCAATGACCAAGCCCGCGGTATCGATGTCCCGGAGTTGCAGGTGTTCGACGATGGCTTGGCGACCATGTTCAGGTGTTGCCGGCTCACCGAAAGTATCCGCCGCCAACGTATACAGCAGCTGCCGGGTCATCACATTATTACTGTATTTGTTGATACTCCGAATCACCTCACCGAGGGGCTGCGAAGTCGCCGTCAGAATGGGTTCGGCATCCTGTGGCGCCAGATCCAGCCGCACGCGGCCGTTGAACCGCCCGCCCTGTTGTGCCCACAAGGCTTGAAACAATCCCAGCGCGAAAGTGTGGTGGCGCAAAACGCTACGCGACATACCATAGGGTGAGCAGGCGCGCGGAAAATTACCGGACAAGACGACGCGGCCGAGCGTCTGCCGATCGGGAATATCGAAACTGATACCCGCTTGGAAACCCCGACACCGGCCTGCGGCAACGTTAATGCGGTTTCGAATCGACAAGTTGCCCAGCGGCGGGTCGGTGGCGACGCGTACCTTGTCACCGCTGGCGTAGAACTCGAAGCGCACGGTCTTGAAGTTGATCAAAAGGGCGTTGGGAGCCACGTTGTAGCTCCTGAACGGCTGGCCGTCGAAAGCGCCCGGATTCTCCTGGGGAACGGCAAAATAACTGTCGTCGATGACCAGATCCTGCGCGATCTCTTTCACACCCGCTCGCCTCAATGCCCCCAACATGCGCCAAAAAGCCTCGGTCGTCAGGTAAGGATCACCATATCCTTTGAGAATAAGATCACCGTCCAGCACGCCCCCGGTTACCGGTCCGTTGACGTACACCTCTGTCTTCCACGTGTAAGCAGGACCCAGCACTTCCAAAGCGACCCAGGTCGTCACCAGCTTGATAACGGAGGCAGGATTGAATGCTGTTTCCGCGCCGTGACTCGCGAGTGGGTTCTCCTCACCTACTTCGTGAACCCAGAGGCCAACAGCAGACTGCGGGATGTTGCGCACATCGAGGACGCGTTGTCCGGCAGCGGGTATTTGCGCGGCTGCAATGGGCAGCCACGCGAGTCCCACAAATAACGCGAGGAGCGGGCCGCTCCGACTACGCTGACCTGAATTGTGGATAACTAGCGGCTCCTCGCCGGTGGCAAAGCGATGAGTTTTAGATCAGACCGGCCACGCGTGCAATAGCCACCACCAAACAAACGGCCAAGACGATACCCAGGACTACCACACCTGGTTCTAAATCCATTCGTTGCCGGTCGTCACCCATGTTCTTAGATCCGCTAGACGTATCGGGATGTGCTTATTGTGCAATCCATGGGACGAAAATTACACCCTAAAACCTTCTTTGTTGCCTTCGCACAACAAAAGAATCGCTTTTGAGAGGTCTACTGGAATTGGTGTTACAGGGATAAACTAGGCCGCCGTTGTACCATCGCGACGCCGGCCGCGCAGCTCGTCAAGGGTCGATAGGGCCGCCAAGCGTTGCTCGAGAGGTTCAGGGCGGCCCAGGTGGAAACCCTGACCGAGCGTGATGCCGAGGCTCACCAGTTTTCTTGCAATGGATTCGTTTTCGACATACTCCGCCACCGTCTTGAGGCCCATCACCCGGGCGACCTGATCGATGGCCACGACCATGGACTCGGAAATCTGATTGGCCACCATGTCGCGAACGAAACTGCCATCTATTTTCAGAAAGTTGACGGGTAGATTCTTCAGGTACGCGAAAGAACTCAAACCGGAGCCGAAATCGTCCAGGGCCACCCGGCAACCCAGCTCTTGTACGCTGCGAATGAAGTGTTCCGCGCGCGCGAGATCCGCAACCGCGGCTGTTTCGGTGATTTCGAAAATAAGCAATTCCGGTGCAACCGAACCTTCCATGAGTTGATTGAGCAGAAACTCGACGAAACTTTCGCTGCAAATTGACTGGCCGGAGATGTTAATCGAAACACTCAGGCGTCCCGCCGCCACCACTTCATGATAGGTCCCTACCTGCTGTAGGGTGTTCGATACTACCCAGCGATCCAGGGCGGGCATCAACTGATAACGCTCGGCGGCAGACAGGAATTTGTCGGGCGCGACGATCTCCCCATTTTCGCCGCGCATACGCACGAGGACTTCCAATCCGACCAATCGTTGTGGCTCGGCCAACGGCACGATCGGCTGTGCGTCGAGGCAAAATGTGTTGTTACGCAGCGCCTCCTGAAGACTCGCAAAAACAAAAATGTCGTTGTGCCGTTTGATGATAGAAGCGTCATCGTCTTGAAACACTTCGACTCTATTGCGGCCGCGGTCCTTGGCCGCCTTACAGGCGACCTCCGCACCGGCCAGCGCATGCGAGAGATGGTCGCCACCACCGGTCAGCAGTGCGACCCCCACGCTCATGGACATGGGCACGGATTTATCGCCCTTCAGATATCGCAGCGACGCCAAGGCTTCGCAAAGCGACTCGGCAAACTCCTGCGCGGCGCCGAGATCGTAATCTCGCAACAATACCGCGAAGCGATCTCCGGCGATCCGCCCGGCAATGTCTTGGGAGCCTAAGCGCTCTCGCAGAATCTCCGCAAAACGCTTGATGACCTCATCGCCCGCGTGGAAACCAAAGGTGTCATTAATCAAATGCAGTTTGTCGATATCGACGTATAGCAAGCCGTGCTGATTGTCGGCGTCGTCCAAGGTGGGCTGGGTTTGACGCTCGAACGCGGGGCGGTTCAACAGACCCGTCAAGGTGTCATAGTCGCTATCGAGGATCGAGATTACCTTGCGCGCCATTAGTTCGAGAATGCGCACGTCCCGCACGGAGAAATCCGCCCCCGTCGGCGGCCTAAACACCCCCAGAATACCGGCCACGCGATTGTGGGCATCGCGAACGGGACAGGACAGAATCTTGAACGGGGCCGCGTCCGCTTGGCTCCCTTGGACCACTCGGTTGACCACCATGGGCCGGTCGTTGAGCTGCACCCAGGCCAGGAGGTGTCGGTGGGTGCGGGTCAGCACGGTTTCCTCGGTGGCGATTTGCTGTCCGGCTGGCGCGCGGCTGATCGTCACGCCTTTGTCGGGAATCACCAGCGCACCGAGCACGCCGTCGAGGTGATCCACACAGCCTTGTACCAATTGCTCCAGCGCATCACCCTCGGAGCCGCCGCCGGTTTCGTCGCCCAGCAACAGCCCCAGGTCGTCGCCGTTGGCGGAGCTTTCGCTCAGCTCCGTCATCTCTCGCTCGAGTTGCAATTGGCGGCTGATACAATCCAACACGGGACTAAACAGACTTGCAACCATGCTGTCCGTTTGGCCTTTGGCGTCATACTCCATCGCCAGCGCACCGAGCAGGCCGCCGCGCTGTTTGGCGAGCAGCGGCAGGAGCACGGTTCTGTCCCGCCGCACGGCGCTGTCGAAGCCCTGGCCGTAGGTATCTTCCGCTGCCACTTCGGGGTCGAAGACCGTGGCGGCCAGCGCGTGTAGATCGGTGTTCTCCACCCCGTCCGAGTACCATATGGCTTCGCCGTCGGGACCATAAATGGCCATGCTGCCGACGCGAGGATGGAGCATCTTGATGAGCTTGCCAAACGGCCCGTAAGCATCCCCCGGGGCGATCTGGGACGCCATTAACTTCGGCCTACGCCGGGGAAAGTGGTAAACATAGGATTTCTCAGGACTTTTCCAGCCCCCTAACTATGCCCGAGTGCTGGCCTGGAATCCTTGACCGAATTCGCAAAGTTTGCCGGAATTTTGACCCTAACTGCCTTGTTTAGTCAGGAACCTTGGGGGTTTGCGCCCACCGCCATCGAACACCGTGAGCCGTTCTACCGATTGTCGGCCGGAATCGTCGCGTAATAAGCGTCCATAGAGCCGAACGATGGTGAGGGCATAGTCGTCGGCCTCGGTGGGGGACATCTTCCTCACGGAGGCGGCCGCTGGCGTCTCCTGGCCCAAGGGGCGAATTCGCGTCAGCGCACTGGCCAGGGCTTCGAAATCCGACCGCAAATCCTCGGGCAGATCGGTCACCGCCAGCGGCTTGAGATTGCGGTCATAGGCTTCGGAGAGGCGGTTCTTGATGGGTCCCTCGCCGACGAGGGCCATAACGGCACCTTCGAAGTGGTGTGCTAATTGACTCATGATTAGCGGCGTCCGATGTAAGTTATTGTTGTTGTTCTTATGCCTCGAACTTCTTACTAGACAGTAACAAATCAAGTCACTGCAGGGCAAACATATATCAAATTATGGAAAGTGTCTGCAAGTATTATCGCTCAATGCCTGCCCCCCTTATGGCGCTCAA
>JAHEKG010000321.1 GCA_024638475.1 Rhodospirillales bacterium
AACAGACGCCGAGGTACACGTCGTTGTTGCCGAGCCAAACGAAATTGAGTCTATTCCGGCATGACGGAATTGAAACCCCTCAACCGTCAGAAAGTTCTGCCGCAACTTGACAATTTGAACGAATCCACCGACCGTGATCCGTTGTCGGCACCGTGGCCTATTCGGGTCTGCACGGCCTCGCCCAGGACTTCCCAGTTGTCGTCCAGATCTGCTTGCATCCGCTCCGGCACCGCGTCGAGCTTTTCGAGGCCTCGCAAGCAAGATTGATAGGCGAGGTAACTGTGCGCCATCGCGACGCCGAGATTTCGCAGCACGGTGGAGTCCGTGAGATCTCGCTGCCAGCGGGATTGGGGTAGTTTTTGCGCGAGAAATTCCAGTAGGGCGTTGGCCAGGCCGCAATTGCCCTCGGCGTTTTCGAAATCGATGGGGTTGACCTTATGCGGCATCGTCGACGAGCCCACTTCATTCGCTACCGGTCGCTGGCGAAAGTACCCTAGGCTGATATAGCCCCACATATCCCTGCACAGATCGGCGACCACGTTGTTGAACCTGATTAGCCCGTGACAATAATCCGCAATACAGTCGTGGGGTTCGATTTGTGTGGTGTAAGGGTTGAAAGTCAGGCCGAGGTTAGTGACGAACGCTTCGGCCAGTTCCGGCCAGTTTACATCCGGGTAAGCGGCGACGTGCGCGTTGTAGTTCCCGACGGCCCCGTTCATCTTGCCCAGCAGCTCCACGGCCGCGAATTGCGCTTGCTCGCGCATCAGACGGTGGGCGAACACGGCGATTTCCTTACCCAGCGTCGTCGGCGATGCGGCTTGGCCATGGGTTCGTGACAGCATTGCCTGGTCCGCGTGTCGATGAGCGCCGGCCTTCAGCTCCGCGACTAGGCGCGTCATCGTCGGTAATATGACCTGCTTGCGGCTGTCCCTGAGCATTAGGCTGTAAGCCAGGTTATTGATGTCCTCGGAAGTGCAGGCGAAGTGGATGAACGGCGAGAGTGCCCCGGTATCGGCGGAGGCCGCCAGATGCTCGCGGATTAGATACTCGACCGCTTTGACATCGTGGTTGGTCTCGGCCTCGATCGCTTTGACCCGGCGCGCCTCTTCGACGCCGAAATTGTCGACGAGGTTATTGAGCAAATCCTTGACGACCGTAGGCAGGGCAGGTAGCTCCGCGAGCCTGCCGGACGCCGCCAAGTGTTGCAGCCAGCGGACCTCCACCTTGACCCGGTAACGGATCAGGCCGAATTCGGAGACGAGCGGGCGCAGCTCCGCGGCTTTTGCTGCGTAGCGGCCGTCAACCGGTGAAATAGAGGTGAGGGCACCCGGTTCCATCGAACGAACTGTTTACCCTATACAAGCGAGAGCAGACTGCGCATGATACACCATCACCGCGACTGCCCGGCTGGTGGGGCATAACATTGCGGTTCGAACCGGATCTAAATCCGAATACTCGAAGACACCGTGGAGGAAAACTTGATGGCGGCCGATGTCAGGGTTGAACGGGATAGCATGGGCGAACTGGAGGTGCCGGCGACCGCCTTGTGGGGTGCTCAAACCCAGCGCGCGGTCAACAACTTCCCCATTAGCGGACTCACCATGCCGCGGCAGTTCATCCGCGCTCTGGGCCTGGTCAAGTGGGCAGCCGCCGGGGTCAATCGGGACCTAAATCTGCTACCGGCCGACATTGCGGAGGCGATCCGCGCAGCCGCGCTGGCCGTGGCCAATGGCGAGCACGATGCCCAGTTTCCCATCGACGTGTTTCAAACCGGCTCGGGGACCAGCTCCAACATGAACGCCAACGAGGTGATTGCTCATCTCGCCAGCGCCGCTTTGGGCGCCCCGGTGCACCCCAACGATCACGTCAACATGGGCCAAAGTAGCAACGATGTCATCCCCTCGTCGATCCACGTCAGCGCTTGTCTAGCGGTTGCCGAACATTTGTTGCCGGCCCTCGAACATTTGACCAAGACCCTGGAGGCGAAGGCTGCCGACCTTAAAGACGTCGCCAAAACCGGCAGGACCCACCTCATGGACGCGATGCCCGTCACCATGGGCCAGGAAATGATGGGCTGGGCCATGCAGACCCGGGCCGGCCATCAGCGGGTGGCGTCCGCATTGATGCGTCTAGCGGGGCTGGCGCAAGGCGGTACCGCAGTGGGAACCGGTATCAATGCGCATCCCGAGTTCTCCGTGCGCATCGCCGCGCAGCTCGCAGAACAAACCGGGATCGCCTTCAGGCCGGCCGATAACTTTTTCGAGGCCTTGAGCAGCCAGGACACGGTGGTCGAGTTGTCCGGGCAGTTGAAGACGGTCGCGGTGAGTTTGATGAAAATCGCCAACGACCTGCGCTGGATGAACAGCGGCCCACTTGCGGGCCTCGGCGAGATCGCCCTGCCGGCGTTGCAGCCCGGCAGCAGCATCATGCCCGGCAAGGTCAACCCGGTCATTCCGGAAGCGGTTGCGATGGTGGCGGCCCAGGTGATCGGCAACGACGCCACCCTGACGGTGGCGGGGCAGGCCGGTAATTTTCAGCTCAACGTCATGTTGCCCGTGGTCGCCTACAACGTCCTCCAAAGTATCGAGATACTCGGCACCGCGAGCCGGTTGTTGGCCGACAGCGCGATTGCCGGTTTTACCGTGAACCAAGAACGGCTGGATGCGGCGCTGCACCGCAATCCCATCTTGGTGACCGCCTTGAACCCCGTCATCGGTTACGAAAAGGGTGCCGCGATCGCCAAGCAAGCTTATGCCGAGGGCAAGCCCATCCTGGAAGTGGCCGAGCGAGAAACGGATCTAGGCGCGGATGAATTGCGCCGGCTATTGGATCCCAAGGCCATGACCCGGGGCGGCATCAAAGGCTGAATCGAGCCGGGTCGTGCTCGACAAGATTCGCGACGCGCTGGCGGGTAATCTACCCGGGCAAACGCCAACCATGTCGGACTTGGTCGGGGCACCTTCCGCGCAAGTTAAGGAGCTGATCGGCGCGCGCCGCCGGCCCGCGGCGGTCCTGATCGGATTACTGGATCGCCCGGACGGCGTGTCGGTGCTATTGACGGAACGTTCCAAGCAGCTGCGTTCCCACCCCGGCCAGGTCAGCTTTCCGGGCGGTCAGGTCGATCGGGGCGACAAGGATTTGTGGGCCACGGCAGTGCGCGAGGCCCATGAAGAGATCGGTTTGGCGCCCGGAGGGGTCAAGCCGCTGGGTTATCTCGAAACCTACCTCACGGTCACGGGATTCGTCGTGACCCCCGCCGTGGGCGTGATTGATGCACCCTTCACGCCGCGGCCGGATGGCGTCGAGGTCGATGAGGTCTTCGAAGTGCCCCTGGCGTTTCTGTTCGATACTGCCAACCTCACCATCAGCTACCGCACGCGTCTAGGGACCCGGTTTCGGGTCTACGAGTATCACTACGAGGGCCATCGGATTTGGGGGGCGACCGCGGCCATGCTCATGGGGATGCGGCGCCAAGTCCTTAACCTGCCAGAGCCAAATAAGTAATTTAAACAATGGGATATAATGGATATATCGAAATTAATTGAAGTCATGCGCCGGCTGCGAGATCCTGTTGAGGGCTGTCCGTGGGACCAGCAGCAGACCTTTCAGTCGATCGCCCCCTATACCATCGAAGAGGCCTACGAGGTGGCCGATGCCATTGAGCGCGGCGACATGGGGGCATTGCGGGACGAATTGGGCGACCTGCTGCTGCAGGTGGTCTATCACGCCCGTCTGGGAGAGGAACAGGACGCCTTCGATTTCGGTTCAGTCGTCGCGTCGATCGTCG
>JAHEKG010000322.1 GCA_024638475.1 Rhodospirillales bacterium
AGCCGCCATATCGTCTCCGTTCATGCCCGGAAGGCCAATATCGGTTAGCAAGATATTGCAGCTCTTCTTATCAAGCGCAGCCAGACACGCTTCGGCCGTGGCAAATTCCTCAACTTTTTGACCGCTGCGCCTCGCGGAAATTAAAGGGGCCGGCGATGAGATTATTGGGAAACTGTTCCCGCTGATTGTTGTATTCCATCACCGAGTCGTTGAATGCCTGGCGCGCGAAGGCGACCCGGTTTTCGGTGGAAGCCAGCTCCTCCATCAGCTGCTGCATGGTCTGGTTGGCTTTCAGATCGGGATACGCTTCGGCGAGTGCGAAGAATTTCCCCAGGGCCCCGCCCAGAACGCCCTCAGCGCCTATAAGCGCTTGAATTGCTTTGGGATCATCCGGTGCGCGGGCGGCCGATTGGGCCGCCCCCTGGGCCTGGTTACGCGCCTGGATCACCGCCTCTAGGGTATCCCGCTCGTGTTTCATATAGCGCTTGGCGGTCTCCACCAGATTAGGTATCAGGTCGTACCGGCGCTGCAGCTGCACGTCGATCTGGGCGAAGTTGTTTTTGAAACGGTTCTTCGCCGTAATGAGACCGTTGTATATGGCAATCCCATAGACAATCAGTCCGATGATAACCACAAGAGCGATAATGCTTTCGACGGACATGGTGTACTCCTATCCTCGACAGTAGATAGCGCGTCGCGCCGGCTTCAGCCGGCCCGCGCCCGGGTCCTCCCCGACGGATGACCCCGATCCTACCGTATGCTTCCCCTCCAAGGCGACGGTGCGAAATTATAGCTTCTGGCAGCCGGTGGCCTCCCAAAATGACGGCCTACTGCGGGGTGCATTCCGCGGTTGCTCGAGAGAATGGCGGTAGAGTGGTTTGACGCTGGGACAACACTAGGACTTGATTGTTAACTTGATCCCCAGAGTCTTGTTGGTACCGAGCTTGGCGCGAGTAAATTACCCACCGCTTGCGGTTTCGCACGCGTGGCGCCACATATCCCGGTAAGCAGACTCGATATGCCGCGTGACGCTCTGCGAATCCATCAAGGCCGAACTGAGCATCCGTTTGCGCAAGTCTTTGCGCAACTGCAGCCGACGCTCATGGTCGGCTGCCAGAATTTCGGCCTTCTTCACGTATTCACCCATGTTCTTTGCGACCAGATCACCGAGTCCCACGCTGGAAAGCAAGCTCAGACCGACCCGCGACGCGTGCACATCACCCGATTGACTAACCACCGGCAGTCCCATCCACAACGCTTCACAGGTCGTGGTTGTACCGTTGTAGGGAAAGGTGTCGAGGGCAATGTCGACTCCGTTGTACAGATCCAGGTGTTCCTCCAGTGTCGGCGTGCGCCCAATGAGCTGCAGCCTCTCGGGTGGAAGTCCCTGCGCGGCGAATCTATCGACCACGAGTTGCCGCGTGCCCTCGTCTTCCAGAGTTGTTCCCTTGATCATTAACTCCGACCCCGGGGTGCGCGCGAGTATTTGGCACCATGCGCTGACTGTCGGTGCCGTTATTTTGAGCAGTTCGTTAAAAGAGGCGAATACAATGCCGCCGCCGGCGTCCGATGCTTTCGATTCACTTATTTCAGGGCACGAATCCAGCGGCTGAAAACACAGGAATCCGCCATCCAGCCGAACAAGCTTTTCGCTATGCAGCCGATCCGAGCGTCCGGGCGGATCAGTCAACGCATCGGTTAGCCGGTAATCGATACTCTCGAGTCCGGTGGTATTGGGGTATCCGAGATAGGTCACCTGCACCGGCGCCGGGCGCTGGTTAAAAACAGGCAGGCGGTTGCCGACAGTGTGACCGGACAAATCTATCAGGATGTCAATTGCATCACGACGTATCCAGGCCGCGACCTCGGCATCGCTCAACTCTGCAATATCGCGCCAGTTGTCGGATAGCGCCTTCAGCCGTTGGGTATTGGCATCAGGTTCGGCGACGTTGGCGTAGCAGGTTACCTCGAAAAGCCTGCGATCGTGCTGCTCAAGTACCGGCGCGATAAAAAAAGCTACGGAGTGATAACGTAAATCCGCCGATACATAGCCGATCCTCAGGCGCCGTTCCGGGTCGGGCTGCAAGATCTCGATGGCCTTCGCTGCTTTCGACGCGCCTGGGATCAGCTTCGAGAAGTTTCGGTGTTGTTTGAATACATCCTCCGGATCGGCCTGGTCATGGTAGTTCAAACAAGTTAGATAGTTAGAAAAAACGTAGAGCTGTTCCGGAGCCAGTCTCATTGCACGCTCGTAAGCCTCCATCGCGGGTCGCAACTGACCCTGCATCTGCAGAATACCGCCGAGATTGTTGCGGGCTTCCACGAGCTCCGGATCGAGCGTCAGCGCGTTGAGAAAACATTGCTTGGCTTCCTCGAAGCGCTTCGCCCTGTTGAGAACATACCCAAGATTCGAATGAGCATTGGCGTCCTTAGGATCCAATCGCACAGCTTGCCTGAAACACACGATGGCTTCATTGGCGCGACCTGCCGCAACGAGCGCATTTCCCAGCTCATAATGTGAACGTGCGGAGTCTGGCTCGAGCGTCAGCACCTCACGATAGCTTCGCAGTGCCTCGTCAATTTGCTTCGTCTCCAACAGCAATTCACCGAGACAACGCCGGCTATGGACGGCGTCCGCTTGCAGATCGACGACGAGCCGATAGTGTTCAATGGCTTTTTCGATGAGCCCGTCTGAGCGCAACAAATCAGCTATATTTTTGTGCGCATCTGTAAACCCGGGGTCGATACGTAGCGCGTTTTCGAAGCACGCGATTGCCTCATCGTTGCGCGACAGATGGCGCAAGCTGGCACCCAGATTGTTATGCGCCGCCGCCACCTCGGGCAAAATACTCAATCCTGCCCGATAGCTACGGGTCGCGTCCTGGTAACGACCGCGGGAGGACAACAGGTCCGCTAGCATGAAATGCGAGTCCGCGTCTGCCGTGTCAAGCGAGGTCGCCCTGCTAAGGCAATCTATCGCCTCATCGACACGTCCCTGAGCATTGAACAGGTCGCCGAGATTTTTATGCGCGTGCGCGAGCTCGGCATCAACGGATATTGCATCGAGGTAGGCGGCCTCGGCCTCTTTGAGCCGGCCCTGCGCCCGGTACACGTTACCTATGTCGGAGCGCGCGGCCGCGGCCGACGGGTCCAGTCGCGCCGTCTCCCGGAGATGCGCCAGGGCCTCATCCATACGGCCGCTCGCGCCGAGGAGGTTGCCGAGCAGATAGTGCGCATCGGCGTTATCCGGCGCGCAATCCAGCGCTTTCCGATAGGCGCGCTCCGCCAAGTCCAGGTCGCCGGCCTGATGGTACTCCAGGCCGTTCCTTATTCGATCTTCGACTTGGCTACCTGAATCCAACGCCGCAGCATCGGCGCGGCGCCCAGTCGGGTCCTGAGTTTCGGGTGCTCCGCCGCCGACACCGCGACGGCCGAGTAGCCGGCCGAGGATTTCTTTCAAAAAGCGCATAGTCGAATTCGTGGGTCACTAAGCGCGAGCGCTCGGCCATCGCCGCTCGCGGGATCTTCGATGGTCGCTCATTTACCGCAAACACTCAAAAAGGTATCCGCTCCCGAAGTTAACTTGTTTGCCTATTTGGGACGGCGACCCTGAGGCGATTGCCCGCGCGTTATACAGGCCCGACCGTACGCCGAGGTCACCTCTGATAATTGGGTCATAGTTAGCAAACCGGCTTATATTCGGTCTTGCGCTGCGCACAGCGCTCTCGCGACGGGTGCTCATTTCCGTCAGAGTCCGTGGCAGTGCCTGCTCAAGATATTTGCGGG
>JAHEKG010000050.1 GCA_024638475.1 Rhodospirillales bacterium
ACCAGGGTAGGGCCGTGTCCATTGCTCTAGAAACCGGCATGGTTCTTTGGCAGCGTGAGCTGTCGAGTTACGCGGGTCTCGGTGCCGATTGGAATAACGTCTATGTCACCGATGCGGATAGCGAAGTCGTCGCGCTCAACCGGCGGGGGGGGCGGCCGATGTGGACCCATGACAAGCTGCGACAGCGAGACTTGACGGCGCCGACCGTAATTGGAGAAGTCTTGGCCGTCGGGGATTTCGAGGGTTATTTGCATTGGCTCAGCGTCGATGACGGCAGTCTGTTGGCGCGGACCAAAGCCGGTGGCGGGCGGGTGACCAGCGCCCCCCGGCTCGTCGGCGAGCTGTTAGTGGCCCAGACTGATTCCGGCGATGTTGCCGCTTTCAGTGCTGGGGCTCGGCGCCGCTGAGGTCGGGGGTGGATCGTGGTTCCCGTTATCGCCCTGGTGGGGCGCCCGAACGTCGGTAAATCCACGCTCTTCAATCACCTCACCCGGTCGAAAGATGCGTTGGTCGCGGACCTTCCCGGGCTGACCCGGGATCGCCAATACGGTTTTGCGAATTTTCAAGACCAGGTTTTCATTGTCGTCGACACGGGTGGCTTGGCCGCCGCCGACAGTCAACTGGATCAAGCCAGCGAATCCCAGACCCGTTATGCAATCGCCGAGGCGGACGCAATCATTTTCTTGGTTGACGGAAGAGATGGCTTGACCCCGAGTGATCGGCAGGTTGCGAGCAGTTTACGCGGACTCGGCAAACCGATTGCGGTGGCGGTGAACAAGTCCGAGGGTGTGGACGCCAATCTCGCTGTCGCCGAGTTTTTCGAGTTGGGCTTGACCCCGCCCCTGGCGATTTCGGCCGTTCGAGGGCAGCGCGTCGGCGAATTGCTGACACAGGTCCTCAGTGGTTTCGATATGGACCCGGTACAACGCGATCCTGCATCCAGCGAAGCGATGGAAGTGGCCATCATCGGCCGACCTAACGCGGGCAAGTCGACGTTGGTGAATCGGTTACTCGGCGAGGATCGCGTGGTGACTTCAGATGTCCCGGGCACGACCCGCGACAGCGTGCGTATTCACTTGAGCCGGGACGGCAAGGATTATTGGCTCGTCGATACGGCCGGGTTGCGGCGCCGGTCACGCGTCGATAATGACATCGAACAGTGGAGCGTTGCACAAACCCTCCTGGCTATCGATCGGGCCAGCGTGGTGGTGGCCTTGATCGATGCTCGGCTGGGCGTTACGGATCAGGATGTACACCTCATCGGGCTTGCGCTGCAACGGGGTCGGCCCGTGGCCGTCGGCGTCAACAAATGGGACGGCTTGAGCCGCGGCGCGCGCCAGCAGATAAATCGGGATGTAGACCGGTTGCTGGATTTCGCTAAGTTTGTGAAGGTCGTGCCAATTTCCGCCCTGCACGGCAGCCGTATCGACGATTTGTTAGCGGCCGCGCGGCGGGCCCACGACGCAGGCCAGCGGGACCTGCCTACCGCCGACATCAACCGCGTCCTGGAAGCCGCCGTCGTTGCCCACCCGCCACCGGTCGTTCGGGGCCGGCGGATTCGCTTGCGCTATGCCCACCAAGGCGGCCGTCGCCCGCCGCGCATTGTGGTTCACGGCAATCAGACGGGCCATTTGCCGGATCACTACCGCCGTTACCTGGCGAATACCTTTCGCCAAGCCTTCGCGCTGGAGGGGTCGCCATTAGCATTGGAGTTTAAGCAGGGCGATAATCCGTTCGCGGGTCGACGTAACGAGCTGACGCCGCGCCAGCGCCGCAGTCGGCAACGCTTGATGCGCCACGCTAAAGGTAAGCGGCGGTAAGGGAACTGCTATGTCGGCTCGCTGCACCATGACGATACCAGGCCAGTTTGCGATGCACCGCGGCGGCACCTTGGCGTCGCCCACGATCGCTTACGAGACATGGGGTTCGCTGAGCGAACAAGCCGACAACGCGGTGCTGATTTTTACCGGCTTGTCGCCGTCCGCCCATGCCGCCGCATCCGACGCCGATCGGTCGCCCGGTTGGTGGGAAGAAATGGTGGGGCCGGGACGGCCCATCGATACCCATCGTTTCTTCGTGATTTGCATCAATTCCTTGGGCAGTTGCTTCGGCTCGACCGGGCCTGCGAGCCTAGACCCCGCCACCGGCACCGCCTACCGGCTCAGTTTTCCGGTGTTATCGCTCGAAGACGTGGCCCGCGCCGGCGGCGCGCTACTCGACCACTTGGGCATCGAAGTCCTGGCGGCCTGTGTCGGCCCCTCCATGGGCGGGATGACGGCACTGGCCTTCCAACTGCTGTTTCCTGGCCGTTCGCGGGCCTTCGTCAGTATTTCCTCGGCACCCCGAGCCCTGCCTTTCTCGATTGCGTTGCGCTCGTTACAGCGCGAAATGATTCGGCGTGATCCGAATTGGCAGCGCGGCAACTACTCGCAGGACCGGCTGCCCATCACGGGTATGCGACTGGCGAGAAAGCTGGGGATGATCACCTATCGTTCCGCGCAGGAGTGGCGACAGCGGTTCGGCCGCGAGCGCATCGCTGCCGAGCGCGATCCTGAAGACCCTTTCGGTTTGGATTTCGAAGTGGAGTCTTATTTGGAGAATCATGCGCGGAAATTTACAGGCGACTTCGATCCGAATTGTTATCTGTACCTATCCCGCGCGATGGATCTCTTCGATGTCGCCGATCACGGCGCCAGTGTCGCTGCCGGGCTTAAGCGCGTGGAGGCCGACCGCGTGCTCGTGATTGGCGTCAGTAGCGACATCTTGTTTCCCCTGCACCAGCAACAAGAGTTGGCGGAAGGCCTCGAAAGGCCAGGGCGCGAGGTTTGCTTCGTGGCGCTGGACTGCATCCACGGGCACGACTCTTTCCTCGTCGACATGGACCGTTTCCGCCCGGTCGTAGCCGACTTTTTCTCGCGCTGAGGGCGCTGCCCTTGTCAAAACCCGGTGGCTGGGCTACAAAGTGCTTATACGGTTTTGGTATGAAAAGCCTACTTTCTTATAACCGGAAGATATATGCAGGCCGGCACCCAACAACTCGTGGAATTGGTTAACGATGCGGTCGCTGGTGGTGACGTTCAGACCATCACCGACACGATCACCCGCAAACTTTGCCGATTGATTCGTGGCGGTGCCGTCGAACTTCCCGCGTCGCTGACGCAACCGTGTGGCGATCATTACGCGCGGCGGCTCGTGCATCGGGACGACGGCCGAGGCTATAGCATTATCGCGATGACCTGGGGGCCCGGTCAGGGAACACCTATCCACGATCACGCCGGCATGTGGTGCGTCGAGGGCGTCTGGGCCGGCCGGATCGAAGTGGAGCAGTATGATCTGGTGGATGACGGCGACGCATGCTGCTGTTTCGTCAGGCAAGGCCTGACGGAGGCGGGGGTGGGTAGCGCCGGTTGTTTGATCCCCCCGTACGAATATCATTCGATTCGCAATGCCAGTGACGCGCAGTCCGCGGTTTCGCTACACATCTACGGTGGCGACATGACCCGCTGCAACGTCTACGAACCCCTGGGCGAGGGCCGGTTCCAGCGGGTGAGCAAGCCACTCAGTCTGGACGCCTAGCGGGACGACTACCCGTCCGGGGGCTTGAGCCCGGTAACCCGCGCCTTGAATCCCCCCCGCGCCAAGCGAATGTCCACCGCTTGATCTTGCTGCAGTTGTTCGGCGGATCGAATGAGCGCTTCGTTGGCGGTGACGATGGCGTAGCCGCGCTCCAGGGTTGCCAGGGGGCTGACGGCGGATAGGCCCCGGGTCAGCACGCGGAGCCGCTGGCGGGGCTTATCCAATTGCGATTCCATCGCCCTGCCGAGGCGGCGCTGCAGGTCGGTAAGCCTACTCCGGGTGGCGTCGAGCCGCCGGCCCGGATGCTGCTGGGCGAGCGCTCGCTCCAGGCGTTGCAGACGCTCGCGGCTGCTCGCCAAGGCTTGGCGCAGATTGCGGCTCAAACTCAGTTCCGCGAGGTCTAGCCGTTGACTGAGTTCCGCCACGCGCTTGCCGGGGTGGCAGCGTCCGAGCCGATGCTCCAGTTGCGCCAGCGTCTGGCTCGATTGGGCCACAACCTGTCGTAGACTGCGCTCGAGCCGGCCGCGTAATTCATCCACGCGAGCGCGCCACTCCTTTTGGTCGGGAACGACGAGTTCGGCGGCCGCGGTGGGTGTCGGAGCGCGCACGTCGGCGACGAAGTCGGCGATAGTCACGTCGACCTCATGGCCGACGCCGGCGATGACCGGAATCGTCATGGCGTGCAGGGCGCGAGCGACTTCGACCTCGTTGAAGGCCCACAGGTCTTCCAATGAACCGCCACCCCGGGCGAGAATCAACACGTCGCAATCGCGGCGCTGGTCGGCGATGCGCAGGGTGGCCGCAATTTCGGTGGCCGCGGCGGCACCCTGTACGGCAGTGGGATAGATCAGCACGGGGATTGCCGGGAAGCGGCGCTGCAGCACGCTGAGAATGTCCCGCAGCGCGGCGCCCGTGGGTGAGCTGATCACGCCGATGCGCCGCGGTAGCCGCGGGAGGGGCCGTTTGAGGTGGGCGTCGAACAGGCCTTCGGCATTGAGTTGCCGTTTGAGGGCCTCGAAACGTCGCTTGAGCGCGCCTTCACCGGCCTCTTCCATGTACTCGACAATGATCTGAAAGTCGCCGCGCGCCTCGTACAGACTGACGCGTCCCTTGACGAGCACTTGGGCGCCGTCGGCGGGGGCGAAATCCAGACGACGATTGTTCTGCCGAAACATGGCACAGCGCACCTGGGCGCGCTCGTCTTTTAGGGTCCAATATAAATGCCCGGACGAAGGGCTGGCCAAGTTGGAGATTTCTCCGCTCACCCACAGGCCACTGAATTCATCTTCCAGTCGCCTGCGCACCTGGCCGGTAAACTGGGAAACCGTGAGGATCGAGCGTTCGCTGTCGGCGAAAATGTCGAGGTTTTCCTCCAGGCTGGGCATGGCCCGAGTATACGAGTCGGCCAAACTGATTGCCCAGGGTGATTTACCCGCAAATGCTCAGGGAGTAAAATGGTCCGTTTACCTCACTCACCCGTCGAGTTTAAGCCAATGCGCATTGCCCACGATGCCCTCACTTTCGATGATGTCCTCCTCGAGCCCGCGTATTCGGAGGTATTGCCCAAGGAAGTTCAGCTCGAGACCCGGTTGACGCGGGAGATTAGCCTCAATATTCCCATCGTGTCCGCGGCGATGGATACGGTGACGGATTGGCGCCTGGCCATCACCCTGGCCCAGGAAGGCGGCCTGGGCATTATCCACAAGAGCATGTCCTGCGAGGACCAGGCCCGCCAGGTCCAACAGGTCAAAAAGTACGAGAGTGGGGTCATTAGCGACCCGATTACGGTAGCGCCGGAGGTTTCGATCCGCGAAGTGATCGAGCTGACCCGGGCCAACAATATCTCGGGCGTGCCGGTGGTGGAGGGTAACAAGCTGGTGGGTATCGTGACGCACCGCGATCTGCGCTTCGAGACTCAACTCGATGCCCCGGTCAGTACGGTCATGACGCCCCAGGAAAAATTGGTCACCGTTCGCGAGGGCGCCAACAAGAAAGAAGTCTTGGGTTTGTTGCACCGTCACCGCATCGAAAAAGTACTCGTCGTCGGCGATGCGTTTCGGCTCAAAGGTATGATCACCGCCAAGGACTTCCAGAAAGCAACGGACTACCCGGACGCCTGTAAAGACGAGCGCGGTGCCCTGCGCGTGGGCGCTGCCGTGGGCACCGGCGCGGATACCGACGAACGCGTCGCGGCACTGGTTGCGGCGGGCGTCGATGTCGTCGTTGTGGACACCGCACACGGTCACACCCGCGGTGTGCTCGAGCGCGTCAAAGGCATTAAGGCCGATCACCCGGATTTGCAGATTATCGCCGGCAACATCGTGACCCCGGAGGCGGCTGAAGCCCTCGTTGCGGCGGGCGCCGATGCCGTCAAGGTGGGAATCGGGCCGGGCAGTATTTGTACGACGCGAGTGGTCGCGGGGGTCGGTGTGCCGCAAATCACGGCGGTGGCCGAGGTTGCGGCGCAGCTGGCGAACAGCGGGGTGCCGCTCATTGCCGACGGCGGGATCCGTTACTCGGGCGACATCGCGAAGGCCATCGTCGCGGGCGCCAACTGCGTCATGATTGGCGGCCTATTCGCGGGCACGGAGGAATCGCCCGGCGAAGTCGAGCTCTATCAGGGCCGGAGTTATAAATCCTATCGCGGTATGGGTTCCCTGGGCGCCATGGGGCAGCAGCACGGTTCATCGGACCGGTATTTCCAGGACCCCGCCGAACAGTTGGAAAAACTCGTGCCCGAGGGTATCGAAGGCCGCGTGCCTTATAAGGGTAGCTTGGTGGCGATCGTGCACCAACTCGTCGGTGGTTTGCGGGCGGCAATGGGTTATACGGGCAGTAGGGATATCGATCAAATGCGCACGCAACCGAGGTTCGTACGAATTACGGCGGCAGGCATGCGCGAGAGTCATGTGCATGACGTGCACATCACGAAGGAACCCCCCAATTATCGTCGCGAGTAATCAGTCATGCAGACCCAACCGGCTGTCTCGGCCGTGACCCAGTCCGGCGCCGCTGAACAGCGCGTGTTGATCCTGGATTTTGGTTCCCAATACACGCAGTTGATTGCGCGGCGGGTTCGGGAAGCCGGCGTTTACTCGGAGATTCACCCGTGGGATGCGGAGCCGGACTTTATCCGCCGTTTCGACCCCGCGGGTATCATCCTTTCCGGCGGGCCCGAATCCGTGGGGGACACCGCAGCGCCGCAGGTGCAGCCCGTGGTGCTGGATCTCGGCGTGCCTATCTTGGGCGTTTGCTATGGCATGCAAGTCTTGTCCGCGGCCCTCGGCGGCCGCGTCGTGCCCGCCACCGAGCGGGAATTCGGTTACGCCAAAGTCGAGGTGTTGGCCGATGTCGACCTGTTCCATGGGATCCTCGAAGTGGGTGAAGCGCTCAACGTGTGGATGAGCCACGGCGATCGGGTGGAGGCGCTGCCGCCCGGATTTACCGCGGTGGCGAGTACGGACAATGCGCCGCTGGCGGCGATGGCCAACACCGAGCGGCACATCTACGGATTGCAGTTTCATCCCGAAGTGACCCATACCGACAAGGGCCAAGCGATCATCGAGCGTTTCGTCGGCAGCGTCTGCGGTTGCCCAGCCGTCTGGACCCCGCGCAACATCATTGCCGAACACGTTGCCGATATTCGCGCCCAGGTGGGTAGCGATCGGGTCTTGCTGGGACTCTCCGGTGGTGTGGACTCGTCCGTCGTGGCGGCGCTGTTACATGAAGCCATCGGTGATCAGTTGGTGTGTGTGTTTGTCGACAACGGTCTGCTGCGCCTCAACGAAGGCGACCAAGTCATGGACACGTTTGCGCGGCATATGGGGATTCGCGTGCTCCGGGTGGACGCCGAGCGGGAATTTCTCGATGCGTTGGCCGGCGTCGCCGATCCTGAGGAAAAGCGCAAAATTATTGGCCGGAAGTTTATCGACGTCTTCGAGCGGCAGGCGAAGGCGCTGGACAATACGGGCTGGCTGGCACAGGGGACGATCTATCCGGATGTGATCGAGTCGGCGGGCTCCGCAACCGGCAAAGCGCACGTAATCAAGAGTCACCACAACGTCGGCGGGCTGCCCGAGCGCATGCATCTCAAACTGCTGGAGCCGCTGCGGGACTTGTTCAAAGATGAGGTCAGGCGCATCGGGGTGGAACTCGGTCTGGCCCCGGTGCTGGTGTATCGCCATCCCTTTCCGGGCCCCGGGCTCGGGGTCCGTATCCTCGGCGAAGTGCGCCGCGAATTCGCGGAACTGCTGCGCCGTGCCGATGATATTTTTATCAGCGAACTCCGCAGCGCCGGCCTGTACGATCAAGTTAGCCAAGCTTTTGCCGTGTTTCTACCGGTGCGGTCGGTCGGGGTGATGGGCGACGGGCGGCGCTACGAATACGTGGTCGCGCTGCGGGCCGTCGAGACTGTCGACTTTATGACGGCCCGGTGGGCCCATTTGCCCTATGATTTTCTGGATCGGGTATCGCGGCGCATCATCAACGAAGTCGACGGTATCTCGCGCGTGACCTACGACATTTCCGGTAAGCCGCCCGCAACCATCGAGTGGGAATGACGCAAGCGGCAGCTGCCGACCGCAAGTTCATGGGGGCGGCATTGGCACTGGCGAAACAGGCCGGCGGCGACGGCGAAGTCCCCATCGGGGCCGTACTCGTTCGCCAGGGCGAGATCATCGCCGCTGCCGCCAACGCGCCGATCGGCAACCACGATCCCAGCGCCCACGCGGAAGTGCTCGCCTTGCGCGCCGCGGGACAAGCGCTGGCCAACTACCGGCTGCCGGACACGACGCTCTATGCCACCTTGGAGCCCTGCGCGATGTGCGCGGGCGCGCTGATCCATGCGCGGGTCGCGAGGCTCGTATTCGGGGCTACGGACCCGCAACGCGGGGCGGCGGGATCGGCGCTCGATTTGTTCCACCACCCCAGCGGGAATCATCGCGTGGAAGTTATGGGCGGAGTACTCGCCGAGGAATGCGGGACCCTGCTTCGCGAGTTCTTCCGCCAACGGCGTCAGCGCTAGCGGGAGGGTGACAGCGGGGCTGGCGCCTGCAGGTTATGCGCGCGCAGGTTGTCGGCGGCGGTCATCCAGCGGAGCACGTCCACGTAGCGCCGGACGTTATCCACGTAATACACGGGTTCCCACCCGCGAGCGTAGCCGTACTTCGTGCGCTGGTAATATTTTTTCTGACTCAATAACGGCAACCGCTCGCGCACGTCACGCCAGCGGTCCGGATCGCCGCCCTGGGCCTCCGTGAGTATGCGGGCATCCTCCAGGTGGCCGTAGCCGACGTTGTAGGCGGCGATGGCGAACCAAAGCCGGTCCGGTTGCGGAATCCGCGCCGGGATCTTGCGCATGACCCGGGCGAAGTAGCGGGCGCCCCCTTCGATACTTTGTTGCGGATCGACGCGGTCGCTCACCCCCACCATCGAGGCGGTGCGGTTAGTCAGCATCATGATGCCCCTGACTCCGGTCGGCGACACGGCGTCGGGATCCCAGTGGGATTCTTGGTAGGCCATGGCGGCTAACAGTTGCCATTCGACGCCGATCGTCTCGGCCGCGGCCATGAACCATTCGCGGTAGGCCGGCAACCGGCTGTCGATGTGGCGCACGAAGGCGCGCGAACCGACGTAATCGAAATCGCGATGATACCGCGCGTAATATCGGTTGAGGATCCGGTCGAGTTCCCCCGTGGCGGTGAGGCGGGCGAAATAGGCGGACACCCGCTCGCGGAGAGAGTCGTCCACGTCGCTGGGCAGCGCCCAGGCGAGGCTCGTGCTCTCCCCGACCTTGAAGGCCATCCGCGCGTCCGGGTAGAGATGCCGGACGATCTTGAAGACGTGGTCGTCGATGATCGTGTAGTCGATACTGCCGTCGGCCACCCGGGCAATGAGTTCTTCTGCGCTGACGGCGGGGTTCTCGATCCAGGTGAGTGCGGGATGTTCCTTCGCGGCGCGGCGCAGCAAACCCACATGGCTGGACCCGGACAGCACTTCGATGCGCTTGCCGTAGAGTTCCGCATAGCTCGCGGGTTTACCCGTGCCGATTCGGTAGATAAGGTTGGCGTCGACGCGCTGATACACGGGTCCGAACTGCACGAGCTGTTTGCGCGGCTCCGTGATGGTCACTCCGGCGGCCGCGATGTGCGCCTGCCCGGAAGCGACCTCGGGTAAGAGTTGCCAGAAACGCTCGGCGGCGTAGATTTGTAACTCCACGCCTAAGTCTTCGGCAAACCCCTTCGCCAGCTCGTATTCGGGCCCGAGGGGTTCCTCCGCGCCCAAATAGAACGTGGTGGGGCCGTTGCGCGTAATCACCCGCAATTGCCCGAGCGTCTGGATCTGCTCGACCAACGGGGGTGGCGCGGAGCAGGTGCCCAAGAACAAGGCAAACGATGTGATGGCTACAAGCGAGACAAGCAGTCGCAATGGCCACGCCCCGGCTAATCAGAAGGTGAAAGCTTACACGACATCTTAGATCCCTCGCACAGCCCAAGCGGCGATTGTGCTGTAACTTTGTTGTAACAGTGTCGTAGCAGCATGCTGCCATCGACGTTGAGTCGAGGGCCTTAACATGGAGAAAATTATATGAAAATCAGATTATTAGTTGGGCTGGTCGCGGCCATTGCGGGTGGTCCAACCCTGGCCTACGGACAAGCCAGCGAGATTGCCGAGCTACGCGCGGCCGTTGCCGCGTTGACCAGCCGGTTGGCCGCGCTGGAAGCCAATCAGGCGCAACTAGCCGAGGCTCCGCCGGCGCCGACCCTGGCTGTGGACCCCGTGATCGACGGCGTCAAGCTGAACGCGGACCTGCGCTATCGTCACGAGAGCATCGATCAGCAGGGATCCGACCGGCGCGACCGGCAGCGTATCCGCGCTCGCATCGGGCTCAGCGGTGACGTTACCGAAAAGGTCGATATCGGTTTCCGATTGGCCACCGGCGGGAGTAGCCCTATCTCCGCCAACCAATCGTTGGACACCGGCTTCTCACGCAAGACCATTGGCCTCGATCTTGCCTACTTCAATTGGCAGCTGAGCGAACAACTCAAGTTAACGGGCGGCAAGATGAAAAACCCGTTCAACCGAGTTGGCGGTAATGGATTACTCTGGGATGGTGATTTGAATCCGGAGGGCCTAGCGCTGGCCATCGGCGCCGGACCCATCACGGCCAGCGTGGCCGGGCTGTGGGTGGAGGAAAGGTCCGGCGGTAGCGATTCCATGCTGTTGGGCGGGCAAGTGGCCTATTCAACAGCGCTCAACGGTGACACGAAGCTAGAAGTTGGCGCTGGTTATTTCGATTATCTGAAAGCACAAGGCCAAACGCCGTTCTTCGATGGTTCCGCGGCGGGCAATATTCTGGCCGTGAACGGTACCTATCCCACGGACTTCAACGAGCTAGAGCTGTTCGCGGAACTCTCGACCCAAGTCGCGGATCGTCCCCTGGCCGTTTTCTTTGACTACGTCAAGAACACCGAGGCGAATGCCTTCGATACCGGCTGGGCAATCGGCGGGAAATACGGCAAAGCCTCTGGACCCGGGTCCTGGGAGGTCGGCTATACCTATCAGGACCTCGAAGCCAATGCCGTGATAGGGATTTTCACCGATTCCAATTTTGGCGGCGGCGGCACGGACGGCTCCGGGCACATTTTTAAGGCTGCCTACGCCTTCAACCAGAAAATGAAGTTGAACCTCACCTATTTGCTCAACGAACGTGGTGCGGATTCGGGTAACAAACTGGACTATGACCGGTTCCAGGCCGATATTAGCTTCAAGTACTGAGTCCCTGTCGAGTGAGATCGGATCGCAGGGATACAGTCTGCGGTCCGATTCAATTCCCGGTAGAATCCTGGTTCCAAGGAGAGGTGCCGGAGTGGTCGAACGGGCTTGATTCGAAATCAAGTGTACGGCTTGCCGTACCGTGGGTTCGAATCCCACCCTCTCCGCCAAAAATAAAAAAGGCCCCTTGTGGGCCTTTTTTATTTTTGCAGAATGGGTGTGTGGACGAACCCGCCCGGGTTCGATCGGAGGCGCGCAGGCGCGCCGACAAACGCGCAGCGAGCAACGCGAGCGAGCGGCCCAGGAAGGGGCGAGCCGCCGTTGGAGACCGCGGGAACCTGTCTCGGGGACAAGCTCGCCGCAGAACCCCCCTAGGAATCGGCCGCGAACAGGTTCAATGTGCAACCTAGGCAGGTTGAGCCCGCTAAAATGCAGCCATGCAAATGCAATCGGACACGAAAGCCGACGATCGCGAGGCCTACATCATTGGCGGTGGAGTCGCTGGTCTGGCGGCAGCCGGGTTCCTTGTCCGCGATGGTGGCATGGCCGGCAGACACATTCACTTGCTGGAGCAATCCAACCGTGTCGGCGGCAGCCTCGACGGTGCCGGCGATCCACGGTCCGGCTATGTGATCCGTGGCGGCCGGATGTTCGAGGCGCATTTTGGCTGCAGTTTCGATCTGCTCTCTACAGTGCCGTCACTTATCGACCCTCAGCTCTCAGTGAGCGATGAGCTGCATGCCTTCACGCGCCGCCACGTCACATCGTCAAAGAGCCGTCTCGTCGCTGACGGCAGAAAAATCGAGGCACCTCCACTCAATTTGAGCCCTCGCGACAAATGGAATCTAGCCCGTTTGACTCTGCTACCGGAGCGCTCGCTCGGCTCCCGCACTATCGAGCAGTACTTTTCCGCCGGTTTTTTCCGTACGAATTTCTGGCTGATGTGGTGCACAATGTTCGCCTTTCAATCTTGGCATAGCCTGGCCGAGTTTCGTCGTTATATGCGACGCTTCATGCACCTGATGCCGGGCTTTAGCCGGCTCGAAGGCATTCATCGAACGCGATACAATCAATTTGACTCGATCGTTCGGCCACTGGTCAGTTGGCTGGAGAGAGCTGGCGTCGACCTGCAGACGGATACTACGGTGCTGGACATCGATTTCGCTGCCGCTGCCGATGGTCCGAAAACAGTAACCGGTATCTTGCTCGAGCAACGGGGCCGCCAGCAGCGCATCGACATAGGCAGCAAAGACCTCGTGCTGATCACGCTTGGGTCCATGACCGAGGATTCCGCGCTCGGAACGATGGAGGCGCCTCCGGCCTGGCAGGTGAATCCGGAGCAAGGCGCCTGGGCTCTCTGGCGCAACATCTCCCGTCACTCTTCCGCTTTCGGCAAACCCGATGTCTTTTGCGGGGAGGTCAGCAAGTCCCAATGGGAGTCTTTCACTGTCACGCTTAAAGATCCCTTCTTTTTCGACTTCATGGAGCAATTCACGGGCAACGCGGCAGGCACCGGCGGCCTGGTCACCTTCGTTGACTCCAGCTGGCTCCTATCCGTCGTCCTCGCCTATCAGCCCCACTTCGCGAATCAGCCGGACGACGTTCGCGTATTCTGGGGATACGGCCTGCATCCGGAGCGTCATGGAAACCGGATCGACAAACCGATGGCGGAGTGCAACGGCCGGGAAATACTGACCGAGCTCTTTCATTACTTGCCAGTGGGCGACGCCGCGGACCGCATCATCGACTCCGCTAACTGCATCCCGTGCGCGATGCCCTATATAACGAGTCAATTCATGCCCCGGACTCATGGAGATCGGCCCGCGGTAGTCCCGGCAGGAGCCCAAAATTTTGCGTTTCTCGGCCAGTATTGCGAGATCCCTGACGATACCGTCTTCACGGTCGAGTATTCGGTACGAACAGCGCAAATGGCCGTCTGTGAGCTGCTCGGTCTGAGCCGCAAGGTTACGCCGATGTATCGCGGCTATCTGCATCCGCCGGTCGTTCTACGGGCACTGCGTGCAATGGCTTGAGGCCGAGACTCTCATGCCAGCGTAGCTCTTCGTCATACTCGCGTCGGTTGCCCCCCGAGACGACACAACAGCGTCTGATCAAAAGCGGTGGCTAGCGGTAGGGAATAGCGCGCTCAAATCGTAGCGTTTTACTTTGACGTTCCAAAAGTCGTCCAACCTGTCAATGCTCGTGACCACCCGGCCCATGGGCGTGGCCATGGGCCAGTTCCTCGTCGGTGGCGGCGCGGACGTCAACGATGTCGATGTCGAACAGCAGCGTCTTGCCGGCCAGCGGATGGTTCATGTCCAGGTCCACGTTGAAGTGGCCGACCTTGACCACGACCCCGTGCCGCGCCCCCTCCCGCGTATTCACGGTCACCGTTTGCCCCGCCACGGGGCGGCCTTTGCCGGCAAGATGTTTGATGGGCACGCGCTGCATGGCGTTCGGGGTGCGCGGGCCATAGCCTTGCTCCGGCGCTATCGTGGCCGTGAATTTGTCGCCGCTGCGCTTGCCGGCCATTGCGGTTTCGAGCCCTGGCACGATGTTGTTGCGGCCGTGCAGATAGACGATCGGGCTGTCGGCATCGGAGCTTTCGTTGAACGAGTCCTCGGCATCGCGGAGCTGGTAGTGGAAGCTGACAACGGTGCCGTCGGCGACGACGGGGGGGTTGTTACTCATATTTGCTCCGGACAGGCTTGCCACAGCCTTGATCTCACCAAAATGGCGGCATACTTTACCATTACGGCTGTGGCAAGGGCTGTCCGACAATACGCCGGGCCAATTCCACCCCTAGATTCACAAGTCCGAGGTCGTTTTTCGGTAACATGGCAATGTCGGCAAAGAAGGCACCATCCATTCGGAGGAATTCCCCATGATCAAACCCTGGCGCGCAACCTGCATGCAGGTGTATTGCAACCTCGTCGCCCCCGCGGCCGATCGCGAGGGGGCAATGGTGATTCTCAACCGCTCCCTCGACCGCTGGATTGAGCTGATTCGGGGCGTTGCCCGGTCCGGACCGGGGCAGCTTGTGCTGTTTCCGGAGTTTGCCCTGCAGGGTTATCCGATCAAGGAGAGCGCCGAGGAATGGATCGACAAGGCCTGCATCGAGATCCCGGGCCCGGAAACCGGGCGGCTCCAGCGCGAAGCCCAGCGGGCGAAGATCTGGATCGGCGCCCATTCCTATGAAAAAGACGCGACTTGGCCGGGTCGTTATTTCAACACCTCCTATCTCATCAACCCCTCCGGCGACATCGTGCTCAAGTACCGGCGCATCAACTCCGTGGTGACACCGTCACCCCACGACTTCATGGACGAGTACCTTGAGCGCTACGGTATCGAGGGCACCTTCCCCGTCGCCAAGACCGAACTCGGCAATATCGCGATGATGCCCTGCGGCGAGATCATGTATCCGGAAGCGGCAAGAATGTTCATGCTGCGCGGCGCCGAAGTCCTGCTGCACCCCACCTCGGACGCGGGCGCCGGTGGCAGCTGGAGCTGGGAATCCGCCAAGAAGGTGCGCGCATCAGAGAACATGATGTATCTGATCTCCGCCAATCAGACGGGACAGATCGGCGGCAATGGACCCCAAGGCCAAACCGGCGGGCATTCGAAAATCTACGACTGGGACGGGCGCATCCTTTCCAACACCGCCGGCCCCGGCGAATCCACCCGCTGCTCCGAGTGGATCGACGTCGAAGCGCTGCGCCGGGTGCGCGCCCGGCCGGGCGGAGGTAATCGGCTGCTGCGTCAACGGCTGGACATCTACATGCCCGTTTACAACCAGGCAACGCTGTACCCGCCGAACAGTTTTGCCGACAAGCCCATGGATTCCCGGGATCGAATCTTGGAGGTTCAGCAGAAGGCGTACGACAACCTGGTGCGTTCGGGCGTAATTACCCTGCCGTCGGAAAGCTGAGGGCGGCGACGTGTTAACGCGGCGGC
>JAHEKG010000051.1 GCA_024638475.1 Rhodospirillales bacterium
TCGACGCGTTCCAATAAATCTTCGGCGAGGGTCTGATAGGCATCAAACAGTTCGTCGGGCAATACCTCGGCGTCGAGAATCGACTCCATCGAAGCGTAACCAAAACTGTCGCTGTCCAGCGCGGGCCGGTGCCGAAATGGCCGGGTTTCACCGACGTTGTGCATGCGGCCCACCAGGCGTCCAATTTGTTGCAACAGCCCTTCATCATCGAGTTCGGGCCAACGCCCCCCACGCCTGGGATACACGGCCAACCGAAATGCATCAATATGATGTAACGTCTGACCGACAATCTCGAGCGGACCCACCAACGGAATATCGGCGGCGGCCATTTCCAATGCAAACGCGTGCTCTTCGAGGATCGCTGCATCGGACCAACGGCCCGGCCGGTAAAACTTCGCGATCAGCGGCGGCTGGTCCTCGATACCCACTTGATACACCCGGTTCTCATAACTATTGAGCGCCAGGAGCCGGCCATCCGCGTGAAAGCCTAAGCGCTCAACGCAAGCCAGAATCTGATCGGGCCGCAGACCCTGGTAGGCCAGGTTGTCGGAATCGCTCATGGGACCATGGTAGAGGGCTGGCCCTGGCGCCACAACGGAGGCATGCTTGAGCCCTGGCTCCCAGCGAAGGAGGTCTGCCATGAGGCCTTTGACTCTGCCGCTCCTTGCGGCCCTGTGGGCGGCGATGGCCGTCTTCACCGGTTGCTCGACCGAAGAAAACGCCACCGAGCCGCCAGCGGTGTCTGAGGAAACCCTGGCGACGGCCACGAAGCCGGCGGCGGGCCGGGAGTTGCCCACCTACCGCATCCCGAATATTCCGCCGGCCGGCGAAGCCTATTACGCACCCGACAGCCTGCACTTGATTGCACAGACCAAGGATCCGGACGCCGTCAAGTTCAAAGACGGGCGCGACGGCAATTTGACCTACACGTTTACGGATAAAGGTGAAAACATCCGCCGCATCAACGATCGTGGGCAGGATGCCTGTTCGTATTTCTTTCCCGACCAGCAACGCCTAGTCTGGACATCAACGCGCGACAACATGGACATGGACGTCGGCGACTGGTCCGAGGTCACGGAATATCCGCGCGGCGCCGAGTTGTATATCTCGGATCTCGACGGGGGTAATGTCGTGCGATTGACCCACAACGAGTACTACGAGGCGGAGGTCTCCGTGTCACCGGACGGCCAGTGGATCGTGTTCGGCCGCCAAATCGACGGCAAGGATGACTTGTGGCGCATGCGCCCCGACGGCACAGACGAGCAGCAGATCACCTTTACGGACGATTGGCAGGAGGGCGCACCGTTTTATCTCTCCGACAGTGAGACCATCATGTTTCGGGCGCCGAAACGCAGCGAGCACGGCCAACCCGGCCAGACTCCCATGACCGTGTTCACGATCAAACATGACGGCACCGAATTGACCCAGCACACCTTCACCGACGACATGAACTGGGCACCCTATCCCGCACCCGACGACCGGCACTACGTGTTTGTGCGCATTGTCGATGGCTACAACTGGGAGATTTTCCTAGGCGACATGCAGGGCGGTGACCCTGTGCGCTTGACGTATTACGACGGCTGGGACGGCCTGCCCTCCGTATCGCCGGATGGGACGAAGATGGCGTTCACTCGTAGCGCCGGTCGCGGCGAGCCCTTCTACACCTACATCATGGACGTCTCGTCACTCAATATCGGCCCGCGCAGTTGAGGTGGCAAGACGACAATGACTTAGCCGTAGGCATACCGAACTCCGCACCAATTGGGGTTAGGACGCCCCACCCGCCGTTCGCATGGCCGAGAAAGTCTCTAGATAGTTCTTATAAACAACTAATAATATTACGGATTTCTATTCACCTCGCTCGGCGTCATTGCGCGATTGACGGCGCCTCCAAGGGGCCGCCGCCGACGGCCAGTCCAGCAGCGTACGTCACCTCGAGCCACATGGCGCCCTCCTCCGTCACCGGCCCCTCCCCGTAGCCCCAGATGCTGCGCGGCGGCTGATAGATAAAAAAGTCTTCTTCGACCTCGACGGACTGACCGCGAGCCTTGGGGTCGCGGAAGGACCATACCTTCATGTCACCGTAGAGCATGTACCGCAACCGGTTGGCATTCTGGAAGTAAGTCTTTGTGGTACCGGCGGGAGCACTCCAGCCCGGCGGAATCTTGACGAGTTGCGCCCGAAAACCCTGCACCTGGTCGTCACTCAGCCATTTGACGAAGCGGCCGGCGATTTGTTTATCCGTTTCCCACTCCAGCGAATTACCGGAATCGACGATCCAGGGCCGGGTGAATTGTTTGACGGCCCGCCAATCGGGCCGATACGGATCCGGTTTATCGCCGGGAAAATCCGGTTTGAAATGATCGCCGTTCGGTCCCACCGTAATGACGCCGCCATCGCCTTCCTCGAACAACAACAAGTAAATAGGATTCTGCGGTCGCAGCCCCGCCACTTCCCACGTCCCGCCGTGCAGGGAGTACGCGGGGCGGTCTAACCAGGTTCCCTGGGTAAAGCGATATAAGGCGCCATTGGTTTGGTACGGGCTCACCGGCTCGTGAATCACGAGGTCGCCCTTGAGCGTATACCCCCATTCGTGAAACAGGTGGTAATGCGAAGGCAACCCGTACTTCGGTGGCGTGACGTCCCAGGTTGGCGAGAACACGCTATAAATAAATCCCCCGTCGGCGGGCGTCTTGAAGAAGGTTTTGGACTTCGACTGGAACCGCCCGACCTTGTCCCAGGGAAGCTCGCGGACGTCGAGTATAGCGAGTTGATTCCAGCCGTCACCGGGCTCGACGATGCCCATGATCGGCTCGTCCGCCGCATTCGCGGCATCGCCATGCCAGCCACCGGCCAGCAGCGCACCGGCCAGGACGAGCAAACCACCAAAGGGGCGTATCCGTGGCCCGTCTTGTTGTCGTTTCATGAACCACCTCCGCTTGTAAGCCGTCTATTCATTAGTCGGCAATCACGAGTTCCAATAGCGCCTGACGGCGTTCTTCCGTCACGACGCGCAGACAGCGTTGCAAGGCTGCGGGCAGCTCTCCCGCCAGAGTCACCTTTTCGCCGTAACCACCGCAGGCCGAAACGACTTGTTTGTAGTCTGGGCTCGGCGTTACGCCCGACAGTAAGGGCCATGTCTGCGCAGCCGCCTCACCCTGGGGATACATGAGCCGTGCCGCCCGCCGAACCGAATCCCAGCCGCTATTGTTAAAGATGATCGTCAGCAGCGGCAACGCGTGCGCCGCAGCAAATTGATGGCACGCGACGGGATTCGCGAAGATGTAAGACCCATCCCCCACAGTCGCAATCACTTGCCGTTCGGGTGCCGCGAGTTGCCCGCCCAGCGCGGCGGGCAAAGCCCACCCGAGACCCCCAGCCATGCAACTACCGAAAAAATCCTGCGGCCCCATGAAACTCATGTATTGGCGTTGAACACCAATCTCATTGAATATCGTCGTCAACGGCGTACGAGCCGCGTCGATACATTGGCTCGCATAACCGTAGGTGATGGGCGCATCCGCGGCGGGCGCTAGCGCCCCCACGCGTAGCCCCGCGCTTCGCTCCCCGACCTCCAGCCGGCGCGCTGACAACGCCTGTTCCGGCGGCGCGGGTTGCCCACCCAACGCGGCTTCGAGCGCGCTGAGGAAGTTATCGGGCGTGGCTGTGATATTCAGCGCCCGACCGAATTGGCGAATCGGAAAATCCGTGAATAATGGATCGGCGCCCACATGGACGATCTTGCAGTCCTTGTTCGGCTCGGCTTGCTTGGGTAGCCAGGGTACCGGCGCATCAAGCGTCAAGACCAGGTCCGCCGACTCGATCCAGGGTGCGACGTCGTAGCCCCCATGCATCGGATGATCATGGGGCAGACACACATAATTTGATCTAAACTCCACCACGGGGCAAGCGTAGCGCTCGGCAAGCCTGGCAAGCCGCTCGATACTCGCCGAGTCTCGGCCCACGCGGCGCGCTACGATGAGCGGACGCTTTGCTTCGCGGAGCATCGCGGCAACCCGCGCCATGACCTGGGGTGCGGCCGACGGTGCTACCGACGCTTGCACACCGTTTGGTGCTTCTGTTGCCAGGCGCTCGACCGGCTCGGCCAGCACTTCCCGCGGCAGGCTCAGGTAGACGGGTCCGCGGGGCTCGGACATCGCCACGCTCAAACCGCGGTCCACCACCCGCTGTAGCTGCTGGGGCCCACGCAATTCGTAGTCCCATTTGACGACCTCACGAATCATCCCGCCCTGATCGAACATCTCCTGGGTCCAGTGGATGAATTCGTCGCGACTACCGGCCAGCTCACCATCCGTAATCGGGGTGCGGCCGGACGTCACGAATACCGGGATATTGTCACGGCTGGCATTGATCACCGCCATCGCGGCGTTAGCCAGGCCGACATTGACGTGGACCATCACCGCCTGGGGCTCCCCCGTCAGCAAATAGACCCCGTGCGCCATCGATACGGCCGCGTGTTCGTGGGTCACCACCATGGCCTCGGGGAATTCCAATCCGGACGTTTGCCGTCGCGCGTAGGCCTCGACGAGAGGGGCAAAATCCGTCCCGGCGTTGGCAAACAAGTATTTAATGCCCCGACTGGCGAGCAGCTCCAGATAGACCTCGGCGGTATTAAAACGATCGGGGGGGCTGGACAGGGCGGTATCCGTCGGGTTGAGTGGACCACACTAGTATACGGGCCCCAAGGGGCGGACAAAAATCGCCCCACCCAAGGCTTGTTTCATTCCCAGACCTATCGTCGCGAAGAAATTGACAGCCAACCTTGAATCGCTAACTATAGACGCCGAAAAACCACAGGTGATCATGCCTGGACCCACAGGCCAGACACCAAACTCGTGAGAGGGGAATTTGAATGGACGTAAGCCTTTTAGTCGCAGCGCCGGGACGCACCGGGATCATCACACTTGCCGCAGTCAGCCTGCTAACGACTCCGGTTGTCGTGCGGGCACAACAGGGCGGTCTCGCCTTAGAAGAGGTGACAGTCACCGCGGAACGTCGCGAAAGCACCCTGCAAGACGTCCCCGTCGCCGTTAGCGCGTTCGACGAGACGGAGATCGAACGCCGGCAAGCGTTCAACGTCAAGGACGTCGTCAATAATGTGCCCAACCTGGTGGGCGTGAACAACGTTGGCCAGGGCACCGCCACCACCGTGTTCCTCCGCGGGGTCGGCACCACTGAGTCCATCGTCACCGTGGATACGGCCATGGGCTTTTACCTGGACGACGTTTACATCGCCCGCCAGGGTGTCAACAACTTCAGCCTTTATGACGTCGAGCGCGTCGAGGTCTTACGTGGGCCTCAGGGCACGCTGTATGGCCGAAATACCAATGCCGGCGCAATTAACGTCATCACCACCAAGCCTCAAGACGAAACCAGTTTCGCCGGTGAACTCTCTTTTGGCGAATTCGACCGCGTTAACCTGAAGGGCATGGTCAACGTCGCATTAAACGATCAGCTGTTCTTCCGCTTCAATGGCCTAACCCAAAACGGCGACGGCTACGTGACTAACACGACGCTCAATAAGAAAGTCAACGATACCGATTTCTGGGGTTGGCGTGCTGGACTACGCTGGCTTGCCAGGGATGATGTTGAAGTCCTGTTAACGGCGGATCGCGGCGTCAGTGATCAAAACGGTGTGTATGCCATCAATGTGGTCGCCGGCCGGCCATCCGACCTGTTCTCGGTCACCAGCGGTACCGACATCATCAACAACTCCCAGACCGACGGTCTTGCACTAACCGTGGACTGGGACATCAACGCTAACATGTCGCTGCAGTCCATCACGTCGCTGCGTAACACCTACCAAATCTGGGACCTAGACCTCAGCGACGCCCCCATGCCAATCTTTGAGCTGTTCACCATTAATGACAGCGACCAGCTGACTCAGGAATTCAAGCTCACCGGCTCGGCAGTCGACGGGCGCTTGAACTATGCAGCCGGTGTGTTTTATTTCGACGAGAACAGCTATTCGTTCATCGGCGATCAGATCTTCCGTTTTATCTACAATCGGCGTGATTATGATGTCGATGTCACCAGTGTCGCGGTCTATTTCGACGGCACTTTCGATCTTACCGATAGGTTGTCGCTGGTGGCGGGGGGTCGCTACACGCGTGACGATAAATCCATCAGCATTCAGTTTACCGGTGGCAGCCAACCCGGGTTTGCGCTGGTCGGCGGGACGCCGGGTTGGAACAACGCGACCCTCAATGCCCTAGGCACTCCCACCGATCTGGACTTCAATGACTTCACGCCCAAGTTTGGCGTCAAGTACGCGTTCTCGGAGAATTTGGACGGCTACCTGACCTATACCCAGGGCTTTCGCGCCGGCGGCTGGGCGGCACGCACCAGCAATCCTGCGCAGGTTTTGCCCTTCGAACCCGAAGTGGTCAATTCCATCGCCTTGGGGCTGAAGGCGACGCTCTGGGATGGCCGGGCGCGCCTCAATTCGGAGCTGTTCATCTACGACTATGAGGATCTATTCAATTCCGCGACCGATCCCAACACGGGTAACTTTCAGGTGTTCACCAATAATGCCGACGTCAAGGGCTTAGAAATCGAGGGGACCGTGCGTATCAGCGAAACCCTCGACCTGTTCGGCTTTGTCGCGTTCTCCGACGCGGAGTATAAGAACGTCTCCCCGGTTGTGGCGGCGTCACTGGGCTCCAAGCTGCAGCGGCTGCCCGAAACATCCTTCAAGCTGGGTTTCACCAACGTGTGGCCGCTTGCCGGCGGTTCCAGCGTTCGCTTGAACGCCGACTACCAGTACACCGAGGATCATTTCACCGATCCGCCGAATACCGAGCTGGGTAGATCCGGCGACATTAGCCTCGTCAGCGCCTCCCTGGCTTGGGAGAGCGCGGACGATCGCTACAGCGTGGGCTTATCTTGCCGCAACTGTACGGATGACGTTTACAACACGGCGACGTTGGCGTTTGCTGGTATTGGCTTCGTGACCATCTACCCGGGCGAGCCCCGCACTTGGTTATTATCGCTCAAGGCACGCACGAACTAAATGCGTTACGACCCACAGGCAAAACGCGTAGAATGAGTTGATGAATCCCACGCTCGCCAACACGGCGTTGATGGTCATCGACATGCAGAACGGGTTTTGCAGCGAGGATGGTTCAGTGAATGCCATCGGACTGCCCGCCGCAAGACTCCGCACGGCGGTACCTGGTTGCGAGCGCCTCATCGCGGCGGCGCGCAAGGCCAAGCTGCCGGTCATTTATACCCGCTACATGTACCGGCCTGATTATGCCGACGGCGGCATCATGGCAAACGAACTCATCCCGGACCTTAAGAAAACCCTTAAGGCCGGGACTTGGGACGTAGAAGTGGTCGACGAATTGGCGGCTCAACCGGACGATTTTATCGTCGACAAAAATCGGCCCAGCGCCTTCTACGCCACCAATCTTGAGCCCATGCTAAGAGGCTTAGCGATCGAGAACCTTGTCGTCTGCGGTGTCACCACCAATTGCTGTGTAGAGACGACAGTGCGCGATGCGAGTCAACGCGACTACCGAACCTTTGTCGTCGCCGATGCCGTAGCCGAGTATGAAGACGACCGTCACGAGGTCGCGTTGAAATCAATGGGCATGCTGTTCGCGCATATTGTGTCCACCGACGACGTGGAACGCGCCTGGCAGACGGCGTGACCGACTAGCAGTTCCGCCTTGTTGTAGGGGCAATGATGTCAGCACGCGATGATCATAGCTGGGGGGCTCCGCCTAAATTGCCGGCTAGTCATTTCGTGTCTGGCACGGTGTACACGGACCCCGACATTTGCGCGGAAGAGGTCCGCGAGCTATTCGGCAAGCTGTGGCGCTTCGCCTGCCACGAGAGCGAGCTCCCCAAGGCGTTCGACTATCGGGTCTTCGATCACGCCGGCCATTCGCTATTTTGCATCCGGGGTGCTGATAATCGTATCCGCACATTCGTCAACGTCTGTTCCCATCGCGGTGCAAAACTTTTGAGCCAGCCGCGAGGCAATGCCGAGACCATTACCTGCTTCTATCACCGCTGGACCTACGACGCCGAGGGCGGCTGCACTGGAATCCCCCGTCCCGCCGGGTACCGAGGTACCGGTCCGAGTCGCCAAGCCATGGGTCTGCGCGAAGTCCGGACCGAAATCAAAGCCGGGTTAGTGTTCATCAACCTCGACGATGACAGCGCGTCGTTGGAGACATTTCTCGATGGCGCCTTGGACAGCTTCGAGGAAGCGCTTAGCGGCGTGCCGCTGGAAGTGTTTCACTACAACCGCGCCGAACTCAACGCCAATTGGAAAGCATGGCACGAAACCAATATGGATATGTACCATGAAAACATGCATGTCGTATTGCGCAAGACGCAGCTGAATGCCATGCCCATGGAAGATCGCACCATGGCGTTGTTTAGTAACGGCCACGGTGCCAGCGGCGAATTGAAAGCCGAATACGCCGGCTACGCGGGATTCGCCGGTCGGGGTGACGATGTGCCGCCCTTGCCAGGTCTCAAGAGCACCGATTTTCGGTTTGTTGATTTATTCCCGTCGACCACTATCCTCCTCCGCGGCACCGCCGTGCGAATCGACACGGCGACGCCGTTGGGGCCCGACAAGACCTTGTTGGAAATGCGAGGGCTCGGTGTCAAAGGTGAGCCCATGGAACACCGGCGAACTCGGATCAAACATCACAACCAATATTGGGGCCCATTTGGTCGCAACGTACCGGAAGATACCTTTGCCGCCGAAGCCTGCGCGGCGAGTTTTAGCAAGGGTGCTGCCCGTTACCAAATCATCGCCCGGGACGAGAACTTGACCGGGCAGGACGACGCGATCCTACGCGCCTTCTACGCAGAGTGGGGCCGTCGACTCAACCGCCAACCCAGCGCCCCGGAACTCGATTGGGTAGATGACGGCTGACGACGGCAAGGTCCCGCTAACGGAGGCGGTCCGGGAACTCGTCGGTCAAGCCGCGTTGGCCCTCGACGCCGAAGCCTTCGATACCTTCCTTGGGCTGTGCACGGAAGACTTCCAATATCGCATCAGGGTCATGAGCCCGGAACTCGGCCAAGAAATGATTTGGCTCGAGCAGAGCCGTGTGGAACTGGGGAAATTGTTCGCCGCCTTGCCGGAGCACTTGACCCGGCCCGGTCGTTTAACCCGTCAGGTGAGTGTGGCGAGCATTCACGAGGAAACCGCTGGCCTGTTGGCGACCAGCGTGTTCAGCGTTTTTCATACCGATTTCGCCGGGCGGACCCAAGTATTGGCCGTCGGCCGGTATGTCGATCGGTGGGCGCTCGATAAAGGCGCGTTGCGCCTGCGCGAGCGAGACGTGCATCTCGACACGCGGGATCTCGGCATCGGTTCGCATGTGCCACTGTAGAATCGGGACGACGCTGGCCATCGCCGGGCTTGTCTTGGCGCATTCAGCCCCGGCTGCGGACCGCACGCTGCTCGTTCTGAGTGAAGGCGTACCGGCCAGCCTGGATGTGGATGGCCCAGCGGGTAATCACGATCCCACCCAGACCGGTCTGATTAACCTCCTCGAGCCATTGATCGATTACGCCTCGGGCGGCGTCAATAGCGAAGGCATGCACCTGCCGGACTTTACGCGTTTCTCGCCGCGCCTGGCCGAGTCCTGGGAATACGACGCCGACAGCCTAACCTGGACATTGCATCTGCGGCGTGGCGTAAAGGGTTGCCACGGCGCCACCTTCGATGCCGATGACGTGTTGTATACATTGGCACGGGCCAAATCCCTCACCGGCGTCGCGCCGGTGGGCTGGTTTCTCGGCAATGTGGCTTCCATCGACGGCTTCGACAAAACCCTGTTCGGCACCAGTGCCGAAGCGAAACAGGCCCGCCACCTGGGCGATGAAGTCAAGAAACTCGACGACTACACCATCACCATTCGCCAGAGTGCGCCCAACAAGCTGTTTCTTCCCGCGTTGACCATCTACGCGCTGAATATCTACGACAAGCAGAGCCTCGAGGCCCATGCCACCGCCGAGGACCCCTGGAGCCATGCCTATACCGGTAGTGTAGATGCACCCAGTTTCGGCCCCTGGTGTATAGAGCGCTGGCAGAAGGAGGAATTGTTTGCCGTGCGCGCCAATCCGCATTACTACCGCGGGGCACCGTACTTCGATAGGGTGATCGTGCGAGCCGTCCCCCAGAGTGCCAACCGCGTCGGAATTCTGCGAACCGGCAAAGCCCAACTCATCGAAAACTTGAGTCCGAAAGAGTACAACTACTTGACTGGCCTGGAGGGTATCAAGGTCGTCGGTGCATACTTGAACGGATCGCTGATTCTAATGCCCAACTGGAATTCGCCCCCATTTGAGGACCCGCGGATACGGGCTGCACTCGCCTACGCGATCCCCTATGACGAAATCGTCCGCGCCGCCTACTTTGGCGAAGCCCAGCAATGGCACGGGCTCGTGCCCTCGCCCTATCCCGGATATATTCGCCCCGCCGCCACGTACCGCTACGACCCGAGCCGGGCCCGCGCGTTACTGGCCGAGGCGGGCTTCGCCGATGGCGTGGGCCTTGAAAGATACGCAGAAGCGTTCAAGCTCTCCTATGCAATAAGCCGAGAGAACAACCTAGGACCCTCGGTGACGTTGCTGCGCACCGCGCTGCGCCGAGTTGGATTTCCAGTCGAACTCGATCCTTTGCCGGGCGTGCAGCTTGCCGACCGGCAACTGGTGAAAAAGGATTTGCCGCTGTCGGTGTACGATGGCTTAACACCGATCGGTGTGGATGTGGCCTATGCACTGTTGTTGTCGTTTATCACCGCACCGGCTGGGCTTAACAATATGACGAACTTCTCTGATCCTGTCGTGGATGAGATGTTTGAGCGCGCACTGGTGGAAACCGATACCGCCCACCGTGATGCTTATCTCGCGCGCGCCCAGGAAGTGCTCGCCGAACGCCTTGCCTTTATTCCCCTGGTGGAATTCAAAAACCAGTGGGCAATGGTGTCCGCCTTGCAGGGGCTGACCCTGCATCCCACTCAGTCGATTCGCTGGTATCCGCTTTCCATGCAGCCCGCAGCGCCGGACGGGTCATGATTCGGTACGTGGCTATGCGGCTAGGCATTGCCGTCCTGCAACTCATGGCGCTGGCTGTGGTGGTGTTCTTTCTCATCCGGCTGATGCCCGCGGATCCCGTCGCCCGGTTGGTCGGTCTCAATGCCAGTGCCGATGCCTATGCGCAGTCGGAGCGCGCGCTGGGATTGGACAAGTCCGTCGGCGAGCAATTCATCGCTTTCCTCGGCTTCGGAGAAGGCCGCGGACTATTGCAGGGCGACCTGGGGCGCTCCTGGGTGACCGGGGAACCCGTAGCAGCGGAACTCATGCGCTCCCTACCCATCACCGTCGAAGTCGTCAGCCTCGCGTTGTTCGTCTCGTTGTTGATTGCCATTCCGGTCGGCCTCATTGGCGCCGCCCGGCCCAACGGTCTGGTCGACCGAGGCGCCTTCATGTGGGGTCTATTTGCCGGCGCGCAGCCCGATTACTGGTGGGGCCTGTTATTCATTCTGATATTCGCGTTTACCTTGGGCATAGCACCGGCACCGCTGGGACGCATGGATCCACTGATTATTCCTCCAGACCCCATTACAGGACTCGTGCTCATCGACAGTCTTGTACAGGGGCGCCTGGATATTTTTGTCAGCGCGCTACATTACCTGGCCCTACCGGTGTTGACGATGGTATTCACGGTCTCCGGTGCGATCGTAAAAATGATTCGCCAGAATACCGCGCGGGCACTCAATTCCGACTACGTGTTGTACGCCAGGGCCTGCGGACTGTCGGAACGAGCCACCGCTCGCTATGCGCTGCGCGCGGCATTGACACCCACTGTCACGCTCATTGGAATTTTCTTCGGCATCTTGCTGTCGGCAGCGGTGACCGTCGAACGCGTATTTTCTCTCAACGGCGTTGGCCAGTATTCAGTCCGAGCGATTCTTGACTTTGATTATCCCGCCATCCAGGGGGCGGTGCTGGCCGTCGCCATGGTGGCCTTATTGGTCTACTTGCTCATGGACATCGCCCATGCGGCGCTCGATCCCCGTATCCGTGAGTAAGTTAATGCCACCACGGGGATTCTTGTTTACTTTCGGCTTGAGTATCACCCTCGTAGTTCTATTCCTAGCGGCGTTCGGCGAACTCATCGCACCCTACGACCCACGCGAGGCAACGACAGCAATCGGTGCGCCACCACCGCCTTTGCTCGAGTGGCCGAATCTATTGTTCCGCCAACTCAGCGGGCAACTCGAGACGGCGCCGCATTGGTTCGGCACGGATTTCTATGGCCTCGACGTATTCTCACGCGTGATCAGTGCGCCCAGAACCGATGTTTCGATTGCCTTAGGGGGTGCACTGTTTTCCTTGTTGCTGGGTACCGCGCTCGGTCTGATCGCTGGTTTTTTTCGTAACTGGCTGACGGGTTTGTTAGTTCGAACCTCTGACGTACTCCAATCATTTCCGGTATTCATTACCGCGATGGTGTTAGTCGCACTGTCCGGCCGGCATACGGGCAACATTATTTTTGCCTTGTGCCTGGTGTACACACCGATTTTCCTGCGGCTCACGCGCGCCGAAGTCATGGGTCAATCGCGCCGTGGTTACGTCGAGGCCGCTCGGGCGGCGGGCGTACCGCCGTGGACCATCGCGGTACGGCATGTATTGCCAAACTCACTGGTCCCAGCGTTGATTCAACTTTCTGTCACCATTGGTTTCGCCATTATTCTCACGGCAGGTTTGAGCTTTGTCGGCGCCGGCGTCCGACCACCGACCCCCGAATGGGGCCTAATGATTTCCCAGGGCGCGGGGGATCTCAATTATGGCTGGTGGTGGCCATCGGTGTTTCCGGGGCTAGCGATCAGTCTCACGGTGTTGGGCTTCGCCTCCCTCGGCCATGTACTCGAGGAGCAGTTTCGGTGACACCAGACAACGCGCCGCTGCTTGAGGCGAATCAGCTGCGTGTGGTGTTTGGCCAAGACGCCCAGGCGACTGCCGTGCTGGATAACTTTAATCTGAGCATCAATCCGGGGGAGATCGCTGGTTTGGTCGGTGAACCCGGCAGCGGCAAATCCACTGCCGCTTTCGCGCTGCTAGGGCTGGTTCGCAACGGCGCCCATTTCGAGGCTGGCCGGGTGCACTACCAGGGAAGGGATTTGCTAAACCTGCCCGCCGCCGAGCTTCGCCAAATCCGCGGCAACCGCATTGCCATCATTGCCCAGAATACTCGTAGCTCTTTGCATCCCCTACTGGACGTCGGCACGCAGATTGGTAATGTTTACCGGGCACACACTGAGACCGGCAAGAAACAGGCCGAGCGACGAGCCATTGAACTACTCGCCAGCGTCGGCATCAACGACCCGCAACGCCGTTTGACCGCTTTTCCCCATGAGCTATCTACTGGCATGGCCCAACGGGTTGTCATTGCCATGGCGTTGGCCGCAGACCCAGAGTTATTAGTCGCTGATGAACCCACCTCGGGCCTCGACGTCACGATTCAGGCCCAGCTGCTAGACAATCTATGGGACAGTGCCCGGGCCAGCGGCTCCGCCGTCCTCCTGATCACCCAAGATCTCGGCATCATTGCCAACTACTGCGACCGAGTCTTCGTCATGCACGAAGGCACCGTGGTGGAGCAGCAAGCGGTTAACCCGTTTTTCTCCGCGCCGCAGCACCCCTACAGTCAACGCATTCTCGCTTTGCAGCGCCGCGAGGCCGTGGAGGACGAAGCGGCGGCTCACCCCGATCGAATAGCGCCGCCGCCATCCCAAGCGCTGCTCGACGTCCGTGAACTCCGCAAAACTTTTCCCATCAAACACAGCCAGGCTGTCGTGCAGGCCGTGGATCGAGTCAGCTTCGACGTGCGCCGGGGCGAAAGCTTTGGCCTAGTAGGTGAAAGTGGCTCCGGCAAGACCACCGTCGGCCGAACGGTGTTGCGCTTGGAAACACCCACCGAAGGTGAGATGTCGTTCGATGGCTTGGCTTTACACAGCCTGCCGGAAGCCGAACTGCGCCGCTTACGCCGGCGTCTACAAATTGTCTTTCAAGATCCCATGGATTCCATGGATCCGCGCTGGACCGTGCGCCAAGTGATTGGCGAACCCTTACGACTCTGCGACGAGCTCTCCGAATCTGCCCGCGACCAACGCGTTATTGAGCTGCTCGAGGCGGTCGGGTTAGCGTCGTCAATCCTCTCGGAATATCCAAAAGAGATGTCCGCCGGACAACAACAACGCATTGCCATCGCCCGGGCCATGGTCACGCACCCGGATTTTGTGGTGTTGGACGAGCCCACGTCGGCGCTGACCCCAGAAACCACAATGGATATCCTAGTGCTGCTGCAGCGTCTGCAGCAGGAATACTCAGTCAGTTATTTGTTCATCTCCCACGATCTGACCACGGTGCGTTTTCTTTGCCACCGAGTCGCCGTGATGTATCTCGGTCAAATCGTTGAAATGGGTACCAAGACACAAGTCTTTGATGCACCTAAACACCCCTACGCACGCGCCTTGTTAGCTGCACACCTCTACCCGGATGTGAGCAATCGTCGAGTGGACCGCGAGCGTACCGAAACCCTCCGCGGCGAAGTACCGTCGCCGGTAGACTTGCCTAACGGTTGTTACCTTTACGGCCGTTGTCCCAATCAAAAACAACGTTGCCGCAACGAGGTACAACAGTGGTCGGTACTCGACGACGGTCGCGGGGTGCGCTGCTGGCGAGTGGTCGAAGGGGAAATCTAGAAACCTAGCGCGAAATATCGATGCGGCTATTCAGCCGTACCTGCAGATCGACAAAATTTAGGTCGTCGTCGGCCACCTGTTGCCGCACTAGAATAATGAAATCGGCTGCTTTCTCGAGTGCGAACGGGGTCCAATGCCAGGTGCCCGGCATAATATTCATGCCGCGGCTCCCGTCTAGGTAAAACGCCTGGGCTCGGTCCAGATCCGGCAGCGCGTTCGGGTCATCCAGGTCGTTGGGTGGCGCCACGGTGAATATGCTCGGCACGCCATTGAGGGGGATGTAAGACTGGGTACCCTTCACATGGCGCTCGAACCAAGACACCTGCATGGGCTTGTTGGGTTTGGAACGCATGTAGCCGAGCCGCATAGCCTCGGCGCTAATCGTGGCGATATCGCCCCAGTATTCGAGCACGTCGAAAGCGGCACGCCGTTCTTCCGGCACCGGATCCGACATGCGCGCATAACCTTGATCCAGCAGGTCCAGGTTGTCCAACCGCCGGGCTTTG
>JAHEKG010000323.1 GCA_024638475.1 Rhodospirillales bacterium
GCTGAACAGCGAGTAGCCCAAGTAATAGGCGGCTAGCATGGTCAATATGTAGCCCGAAAGCCAAAGCCCCTCAAGCGCCACGGGGGGATTGAAAAGTCCGACGCACGCGAGGGGGCAAACGATAGCGCCGATGAGCATCCACGGCCGGCGGCGTCCCCAGCGGCTATTGCTGCGATCGCTGGCATTGCCCAATGCCGGATCGATGACGGCATCAAACACGCGCATGACGGTCATCATCGCGCCCGCCGCGGCGGCGGAGATGCCCACATGCCGCACTAGGAAAAAAACCACGAACATGTTGACCAGGTACAGCATTGAGGTCGTGCCGACGGCGCCCACGCCCCAACTGAGTTTGAGCCTTAACGGCAGCGCATGATCGATCATTGCTTCACATGAGCGTTAACGGGCTACTTAACAACGGCCGCCGACGTCGTCGCCGTTAAGAAACCGAGCAGCATCCCGGGCGGTCCGGGTCGGGTCCTCCATAACCAATTTGTGACCTAAATCGGCATAGGCAATCACACTGACCGTCGTGCCGGTGAAGGCTTCGACGATCTCGCATTGAATTTCTTCGGGCAGCACCGGCCCCGCCACGCCCCATTGCACCAGCACCGGGCTGGTGACCTTCCCGGCCGTCTTGAAGTCGCGCTCGGGCCCGCCTAGTTCGTACCACTTGTCAATGAGTTGTTGTTGCCGATGACGCTGATCCGGCAAGCCATTGAGAATGCGATAACGGGTGACCATCGAGTCGGTAATCTTGCTGGGGTCGGCAAAGATGTTCTCTAAGAAGTTGCGCCAATACCAATCGGTACCGGTGTGTTTGAACAAGGCGTGGTGGAGCCAGAAGACGAAACGGCGAAACCGCGGCGTCTCGATGCTCGCCGGTAACTTTAAGGGGACGGTGGAAAGCACCAGCCTCTCGACGCGCGCGGGGTACTCGGCGGCGAACCGTATCGCCTGTATCGAACCCGACGACGTGCCGCCGAGGAAAAATCTGTCGGCTCCCAAATGATCGAGCAATTGCGCGAGTAGATCGGTCTGACGTTTTGGGGAGTGGTCACCGCTATCGTCCAAACCCGACAATCCGTGGGCGGCCGCGTCCACGCGAATCATTCGAAATTCACCCTGCAGCTCACGGACCCAGCCGTCCCATTGATGAAGGCTGGCCCTTGATCCATGCAGCAGCACCAAGACGGGCCCTTCGCCCTCATCTCGATAGTGCATCGAGACGCCATCGATGGTTACAAACCGGGACGGCGGGCCGCCGTAGAGGCTCGTCGCCTGGTGGAGGTCAGTGTCCAGACCACCCAGTCGCACAAACGCGATGCCTACTAGGCCAAGCAGGAACAAAACAGCAACGAAATAGGCGAGTTTCTTCATCTAAGGGCGTTATTGGCGCAGTGGTGCTACAACCCCAGGCGTTCCACGATGACTAACGATCATCTTAAACACTTTGTTTTCTCGAAGGCCAAGAAATCCTTGTTTCTCCGCAACTTCTCGATATCCTTGATATTTTTCTTATCGCTATTAACGATTTCCGATCAGCATCGTGGGCTTGGTAGATTGGTTTCGGCGCGATGGACCGATCGCTATAGTTGATTGCAACCGGCGCCCGGTCGTTTGGGGTCAATCAGGAAGGAGGCGGCCATGATTATCGATGCCGACACCCACGTGTTGGAGACCGAGAAGACGTTTAGTTACCTTTCGAAAGCCGAACAACGCTTCCGCCCTGCGGTTGTGAAGATCACCGGCGAAGGGGACAGTAATGGCCCGCTGCGGCGGCACGGTAGCGACCAGTGGCTAATCGATGGCCAACTTTACGGCAAGCATGATCTGCAGCTCATCGCGGATCATAGCAAGGGCGAGATTTCGCCAGGTACACTCGATCTCAGCGACTCGAAGGCGCGCTTAGGCGCCATGGATCATCAAGGCGTGGACACCGCAGTCGTTTACCCCAGTTTGTTCTTGGTCACCGCGATTAGGAACCCGGAGGCTGAACTGGCATTGGCCCGATCCTACAACAGGTGGCTCGCGGAGCACTGCGCGTCGGCTCCGGAGCGGTTGAAATTCGTCATGCTCGTTTGTCCGCGCCGGATCGAGGCGTCGGTAGAGGAAATGGAATGGGCTCGAAAGAACGGTGCTTGCGGCGTCTTACTGCGTGGTTTTGAGGGCGACCAGACCCCGGATCAGGCTGATCTCGGACCGTTGTTCGCAAAGGCGTGCGATCTGGACATGCCCATTTGCATTCATATCGGACACGGTAGTCATGCCTTCCGCGCCATCAACATGGGTGGCGTTCCGGGCCAGAATCGATTCGTCAACCGGGTGCCGACAATGATTGCCTGCAGCGCCCTACTGCTCGGGGATTTGCATGAGCAGTTTCCCAAGCTGCGTTTCGCCATCGTCGAAGCAGGCTCCTCATGGCTACCGTTCTTGTCGGTGTTGACGCTCCGGGCCCGGTACAGCAAAGACAAAGCCGCCGCCGCCCGCAAGGCCCTGGTCGATCACAAGATATTCATCACCTGCGAAGAACACGAGGACTTGCCTGCGATCCTGCCGTTTGCGGGGGATGACAACTTGGTCATCGGCAGCGATTTCGGTCACCCGGGGGACGTTGCGGAATCGATCCATGTGCAGCGGGATTTCCGCGCTCGCGAGGATATCTCTGAGGCCGTGAAGGCGCGCATCCTGAGTACCAATGCTCGTGCGCTATACGGACTCTAGGAATCGCGTTCCCAGTGTCGAACGGAACTCATCGCGCAGTTTTTTTCGCCGATTGGTAGGATTAGTGCTTAAATGGATACGTAGTTAATCCGCGTACGATAATACGTCAAATCAGCGCGCCCAAGAGTGCGCAAACGGGGCGGGATGAGCGCAAGCACAACTAACACATTTGAGGGCGACCCTGACGTTATCGTCGTGGGCGCCGGATTGGCTGGCCTGAACGCGGCTTTGGAGCTGCACGACCAGGGCGTCGATGTCTTGGTTTTGGAGGCAGCGGACCGTGTCGGCGGTCGCGTCTGGACCGGTGACTTCGGCCGCGGGCTGGAGGAAATTGGTGGCACGACATTTGGACCAACGCACCTTAGGGCCCTTGCGCTAATTGAACGATTCGGTCTCGAGACAGCGGTGTATGAAGTCGAGGGAGGAATGGAGTTTGCCTACTCCGTCAATGGCGTACTGTGTGGGGCTGACGACTGGGAAACGTCGGCGGGAAACCGGATGGTGGGCGAAGAGCGGGAAATTCTGCCGTCACGAATCGACAACTACTATATGCAGAAATTCCTGCCGTTCGACGGCGTGGATGATTGGCTTGATCCCCAATACGCAAAGTACGACATTCCGTTCGGCGAGTTCTTGCGGTCACACGGGGTCTCGGATGAGGCCCAGCGGCTCATTAATATGTGCATTAACACCGATGACATCGAAACGGTATCCGCCCTGTCGATTTTTCGTGACGCGATCAAGTGGCGCGAGGTGGGTTACACCGATCCGAAAAACTTTAATCAATATGGCGACGCACAATATCGGCCGGTTTACTTGGTCGAGGGGAGCCAGCAGCTACCGAGAACGATAGCGCAAACCCTGTCGCGCCCTGTGGCCTTTAACAAAAACGTACGCAGCATAGATTACGCAGGTGATTCGGTCAGGGTCACCTGTCTAGACGGCAGCCATTACCGTGCACCGCGGATTATTGTCGCGGCGCCCATCACGGCGCTGCGGACAATGGACTTCAGGCCGCCCCTGCCCGGGCTAGTTCGCGAAG
>JAHEKG010000052.1 GCA_024638475.1 Rhodospirillales bacterium
CGGCGCCGCAAGGCCAGCGCGGTTGCAGCTTCAACTTTGTCGATGGTTGTTCCAAGGCGACCGAGGCGGGCAATGCTGTCCACCCAGCGCACAAAGGTCACAATGACGAGTGCAAATACGGCCAGCGTTAGCGAAAACAGCGCAAAGCGTCCGGCTAACTGAAAATAGTTGTTTTTTATCGCTATCAGGGCAACGATGCTGAAATCGAAACTGACCTCTTCCATCGGGAAGGGAATGTACTGGTCGGCCTGCAGCTCGACCTGGCCTTCCATCTCCTGCGCACTGATATTGGCAGGCATCTGGATTACCTTAGTAATGGCCGCGTCGCCGGAAATGGCAACGGCTGCATCTTTGCTGCGGGTGCCCGAGCGTTTGACGGCGCGGCGCACGGCTTCGCCCACCGCCTCTGCATCAACGATGGCCTTCTCATTGATGGCGTTGGGTGGCGTCGGTTCCGCAGCGTAAGATTCCACGCGGTACTGACGGCCACTTTGGCTCAACTCGACCAATTTTACCGATGAGGTCGTTATGTCAAGCCCAAGTATCGACTTTTGGGAGCGGCTGAACACGTCTTTTCCTTTCCGGGTCGGAGGGTTGGGGTAAGGTCTTTTAATCTTGCCTCAAGTAGCCAATTTAACTATATATCAGCAACCAGATACATAGGTTGTGATTAGGTTCACGTTCTCCACATGAGCATACTGCCTCGGTGCCCATGATTACTGCCTCTAAGGCGGGTTAAAACCCCCCAAACTGGTGGCATTGGACGGGTTAACCAGGCCGGAGGAAGGTCGGATGACGAAGCGCAGCCTGACGGAACCAGGGGGTTTTTTGCCCTCTGAGATACAACTGTTCCGGCAGCCCCGCTATCCTAGGCCCTCGAGAACCCCGAGGGCGGCCCTTAGACCGGTGGCTTTGCGTCCCCGCTTTTCAGTGGGTTTGCCCTAGCGGCGAGTACTATGCATAAACCCCCAAGGCTTAGCAAGGGACTACAAATCAGCTTTTGAAATGCCAGCTTATGTCAGAAAAACCATCGCCGTAGGCTGTGTTCTTACGGCTCTGCTGCTCGCCTTCGTGACCGCGATGGTGGGTGGTTATTACTATGTCGAGCCCGGTCTGCCCGACGCCGACGAGTTGCGCCGAGTGCCCTTGCAGGTGCCCCTGACCGTGTTCAGCCGCGATGGCCGGCTGTTAGCCCAGCTCGGCGAAAAGCGGCGAACGCCGGTGGAATTCGAAGCCATTCCTTCAGTCATGGTAGAAGCCGTGCTGGCTGCCGAGGACGACCGCTTCTTCGAGCATCCGGGTTTCGATTATCAGGGGCTGCTGCGGGCCGGGATCAACTATCTGACGACGGGTTCCAAGGCGCAGGGCGGTAGCACCATCACTCAGCAATTGGCGCGTGAGTACTTTCTAACCCGGACTCGCCTGTTCGTACGCAAGTTCAAAGAACTCATTATCGCGACTCGCATCGAAAGCGAGTTTTCCAAGGAAGAAATCCTCGAGCTATACCTGAACAAGATTTTCTTGGGTCAACGAGCCTACGGGGTAGCCGCTGCCGCCGAGGTCTATTTCGGCAAACCGTTGGGCGAACTGACGGTTGCGGAAGCTGCGGTCATTGCCGGCATACCTAAAGGGCCGTCGATACTCAACCCGGTCTCCAACCTCGAGGGTGCGCTGGGACGGCGCGCCTACGTATTGCGGCGCATGCAAGAGCTCGGATTTATCGATGCCGAGGAATACGAGCTAGCCTCGGCCACACCGCTGACCGCCCATCGGCATGGACCCCAAGTGCAGCTGCAAGCGCCCTATGTGGCAGAGCTGGTCCGCGCGGAAATGGTGGATCGATTCGGTCTTGAGGTATACACGCGCGGCTACAAGGTGACGACGACCATCGATAGCCGGTTGCAGGCTGCGGCCAATCGTGGCCTCCGCGGTGGGTTGTTGGAATACGATCGACGTCACGGCTATCGCGGCCCGATTTACCGTCTAGACCCGGCCGCGTTGGCGGTGACCGAGAATAGCAACCCGCAAGTTTCCCCTGAGACTGCCTTGGCCGCCCATTTAGAGGGCTTGTTGGGCGATTATCAGGAGGTGGGTGAACTCCTGCCGGGCGTCGTTTTGAGTGCGGACGCGGACAAGGCCGAGGTGTATGTGGGGGGGGTCGGTGCGGTGGAATTGGTATTCGCCGACATGCAGTGGGCGAAGGCGCCACTTGGGGACGGCACTTTCTTTGGGCCGGCGCCGAAGCGCGCGGATGACGTTCTGCAGGCGGGCGCCATCATCCGAGTGGCTCAGCCAGTGAGCACCGGTGCCTGGCAACTCGCGCAGATTCCCGAAGCTCAGGCGGCTTTGGTTGCCATGGACCCCCAGGACGGTGCCGTGGCTGCGCTGGTGGGCGGTTTTGACTTCTATGCTAGTAAATACAACCGTGCCACTCAGGCACGACGCCAACCGGGGTCGGCGTTCAAACCATTCGTTTACTCGGCGGCGTTGGAGAACGGCTTTACCCCAGCCAGCATCATTGCCGATTCTCCGGTCGTGTTCGAGAGCAAAGAGCTTGAAACGGTTTGGCGGCCGGAAAACTATGCGCGCGCGTTTGGGGGCGACATGATGCTCCGCGAGGCACTGATAAAGTCCAAGAATTTGGTATCGGTGCGGGTAATTTTGAAGGCCGGACTCGGTCCTACCGTTCGTCATATCCGCCAGTTCGGGTTCGATGATGCGGCCCTTCCGGTCAATCCGGGCCTCGCCCTGGGCGCCGGCAATTTGACGCCGCTGGACTTGACCCGCGGCTACGCCGCCTTCGCTAATGGCGGCTACCGGGTCGATAATTATCTCATTCAGCGTATCGAGAACGCCGCGGGTGAGGTTGTGTTCGAAGCCGACCCAATGATGGCCTGTTCGGATTGCAAGCCGGAGGCCGCGGATGATGGGGCTGAGACACCGGTCGAGCTCGCGACAGACCCGTTTGACCTTTACCCGGTTACCGAGCCCGCTCCCAGAGTGATTAGTCCCCAAAACGCCTACTTAATGAACGACATGATGCGCAAGGTAGTTACTCGCGGTACCGGCATCGGCGCTTACCGGGCTTTGGGCCGCGAAGACATCGGTGGCAAGACAGGAACTTCCAATGAGCAGCGGGATGCCTGGTTTTCCGGGTTCAATGGGGATTTAGTGGCGATTAGTTGGGTTGGCTTCGACCAGGAACGCTCGCTTGGCGCCGGCGAACAGGGCGGACGTACGGCGCTGCCGGCATGGAACTACTTCATGGCGGAGGCACTGCAGGGGCGTCGGGAGCGAACCATGCCGAGGCCGCCCGGCCTAATTGATGTGCGCATCAATCCCGCCAACGGATTGGTGACTTCAGCGCGCTGCCCGCGGAGTCAGTTTGTCACTTTCCGCATCGGTCAGGTGCCGCCGCGGGACGAAGCATCGTGCTTTGAAAGCTACGCCACCCAACCGCCGACGGCGCCGTTGCCGGATGGGGTCGATGGCTTCGATGGGTCGCCCCAGCCCATCGAAGAACCGGACGAAGAGCGCCTGTTCTAATGCCGGAACCGAGTCGATTGCGTGACCGGGTAGCGGAAGAGGCTGCCCGGCTGATCCAAGAGCAGGGCATCGATTTTCGTCAGGCTAAACACAAGGCCGCGGATCGCCTCGGCGCGACTCAACGGGGGGCGCTGCCCAGCAATAAAGAAATTGAACAACGGTTAATCGGGCGCCAGCGATTGTTTGCTGCGGATCACCATGACCGTGAGCTCAACCGCCTACGCGGCATGGCCCTGCGGATCATGGGTGATCTGGTGCCCTTCTCACCGCGGGCCGTAGGGGCCGTGATCAATGGGGCACTATCGCCGGCCACCGGCATAGAGCTGCATTTATTCGCCGGTGACGTCGAAAGCGTGTGTGGCCATCTCGACGCTGGCGGCCTGCATTGGCAAGCGAGCAGCCGGCAGTTCAGTCGACGCAGGGGGCAGCGCGAGCTGATTCCGTCCCTTATCGTCGCTGTCGAGGACGTCGTTGTGGAACTCGTCGTGTTTGACTTCAATGGCGAACGCCAGGCGCCGCTAAGCCCAATCGACGGGCGACCCATGCAGCGGTTCAGTCCGAAAAAGCTGGCCGCGCTCATGGCTACGGAATTGGGTGGCGCGGCGCGTGGAGCCGCCTCCCTGCCGTCGTCGGGTGGCCTGTAGGTTTAGCGTTCGCTGAGGGCAGCGTAATCGCGTTGTTCCGCGCCGATGTATAACTGTCGCGGGCGGCCGATTCGAAATTCCGGATCCGACAGCATTTCGCGCCAGTGGGTTACCCAGCCTACGGTTCTTGCGATCGCAAACATGACGGTAAACATCGATTTGGGGATACCCAATGCCCGATAAATAATTCCGGAATAGAAATCGACGTTGGGATAGAGGTTTTTTTCGACGAAATAGTCGTCCTTCAAAGCAATCTGCTCGAGTTCGAGCGCTAGATCGAACAACGGCGTATTGGTCCGGCCGAGGTTATTCAAAACCCGATGAGCCATACCGCGAATAATGGAAGCGCGGGGGTCGTAGCTCTTGTAAACGCGGTGTCCGAAGCCCATCAACCGGAATGGGTCGGATTTGTCTTTGGCACGGTTGACGAACTTGGGAATTTGGTCAACGGAGCCGATCGTTTCGAGCATGTTGATGACGGCTTCATTGGCGCCGCCATGAGCGGGGCCCCAAAGCGCCGCGTTGCCCGCCGCAATTGCCGAGTAGGGGTTGGTGCCGGAGCTACCGGCTAAACGAACCGTTGAAGTACTGCAGTTTTGCTCGTGATCGGCATGCAAGATGAACAACATGTCCAGGGCTTCCGCTGCAACCGGGTCGACTTCGTAGTTGCTCGCCGGCACGGCGAAAAACATGTTCAAGAGGTTGCCGCAGTAGTCTAATTCGTTGCGGGGATAAACGAACGGCTGGCCGACGGAGTGTTTGTAGGCTGCCGCGGCGATCGTCGGAATCTTGGCAATCATACGGTGAGCGAAGATATCGCGGTGTTCCGGATCGCTGACGTTCGTAGAGTCGTGATAGAACGCCGACATGGACGCTACCACGCCGGTCACCATTGCCATGGGGTGCGCATCGTAGTGGAAGCCGTTGAAGAAGCGGAGTAACGCCTCATTCAACATTGTATGCGTGCGGATGGTGGTGTCGAATCGCTCCAGCTGATCGGGCTTGGGAAGCTCGCCGTACAGCAGCAAATACGCTACTTCGATAAAATTAGAGTGTTCGGCCAGTTGCTCGATCGGATAGCCGCGGTACATCAACACGCCTTTTTCGCCGTCAATATAAGTGACAGCGCTTTGGCAGCTGGCGGTGGCAGCGTAACCGGGATCGTAGGTAAACGCCCCGAGATCGCGATACATGGAGCCCACCCCTGCCACCGGTGGTCCAATGGTGGGAACCCGCACGGGCAAGTCAGAGTGTTTGCCGGTCTCGGGGTCAGTCAACTTGAACAGCTTATCCGTCATTCAGTGCACCTAGACTAGGTTATTGATTATTGATGGCTTTCTGCTGTGGCGGCCGATCCGGCCGCTCCAGTTAGGTGCCGCGAGTTGGCTAGCGGCACTACTAAAGAGCCCCAAATTATAGGCTGTAGCGTGGTTGGCGCTCCAGCGCCGCCCCGTCCCGCTCCGGCTAGCGGGCATCCACCACTCAGGCTTCGGCCGCAGCCTTGCCGTATTTGCGGCGAAACTTGTCCACCCGCCCCGCCGTGTCGACGATTTTCTGCTTGCCCGTATAAAACGGGTGGCAGGAAGAACACACTTCAACCTGCAGGTCCTTACCCAGCGTGGATCGGGTCGTGAACGCGGCGCCGCAGCTGCAGTTCACTTTGATCTCGGCGTAGGCGGGGTGAATCTCAGGTTTCATCGTCGGGCCGGGTTGGATAAAGGGCGCGTGAGCATACTGGTCGGGGCCCTCAAACTCAAGTTCCCGACGGCCTTTTAGGGCGCCCCTAGGGCGAGTTGCTGCTACTCAACATTAACTTGGGTGGCCTAACAGTCGGATGGCGTTCAATTATCTTCGCTTATCCACAATTCCTGTGGATAAATCTGTGGATGTTGTGGCGCCGACTGCCCTGATCCCCGCCCAAATAGGGGTTTTCATTCAGATTGGCGAAAATTTGCCCAAAAGCGGACTTAGTATAAAAAACATAAGCTTATGAGCGAATGTGGAGCACGAACGAGAGCAGTTGGCGGCAACACGGGGATGTTACGGCGGTCCGGCCCGAAAATGTGCATAAGGCGGCTGAGCTTGGCGATGATTCGGGCCACTGCTGACGGTTTCCGGGCCCTCAGCCGGCACGAAAAGCACCAGCAGTTCGTTGAGATAGCGATGGCCGCGCTCGGTGACCCGCCAGCCGTCCGGGCAGCGCGACAACAGTGCTAGACGTTGGGCGTCCACCCAGGGGCTTGCCGCGGGGCTTAGCCGTTGGCCGGTAGCCGCCAGGAACGCCGCATCGGTGAAGGGGGCGAACAATCTGCCCCGGTTGAGCATGAATTCCAGGGGCAGTTCGGCGCGGGTCAGTTGTCGCTCCCGGGCGATGCGCTGGGGCCCCATAGCCTTGGCCAGATAGTCTTGCGGATGGGCTACTTTGGCGCGCCGCCACTGGTGGCCGTGCGCGTCACGGAGCTTGCTGTGGGCGCCGGCGCCGATCCCCAAATAGTCGCCGAACCGCCAATAGTTGAGGTTATGCCGGCAGGCCCGATTAGGGGCCGCATAGGCGGAGATTTCGTAGCGTTCGTAACCGGCCACCCGCAGGGCCTCTCTGCATACCTCCTCCATCTGCTCCACGCGGGCGTCGTCCGGCAGCGGAGGCGGGTGCTTGGCGAACCGTGTATTGGGCTCGAGAGTGAGTTGATAGTGGGAAATGTGTTCCACGCCCAGCTCGCTGGCGCGCTCAATATCTGCGAGCGCCTCGGCTTGGGTTTGCGAAGGTAACCCGTACATCAGGTCCAGGTTGACGTTATCGAAACCCGCGCGGCGGGCAGCGGTAACGGCCGCAATGGCTTCCGCCGCATTGTGAATGCGCCCGAGGGTTCGCAATTGCCGGTCGTCGAAAGATTGGACGCCGATCGACAGTCGATTGACACCAGCCTGTCTGTAACCCGCGAAGTGATCGGCATCCGCGCTACCGGGGTTGCACTCCAAGGTAATCTCGACGTCGGCGGCAAACGGGATTAGTTTGGCGGCGCCGGCCAGCAGCTGCGCCACCGCAGTCCCGGAGAATAGGCTGGGCGTGCCGCCGCCAACGAAAATCGAATCAACTTGGGTCCCGGCCGGGATCGCATGTTGGTCCGCCGCTAGATCGGCGAGCAGCGCCTCCACGTAGGCCGCTTCCGGGATATGCCCGCGCAGCGCGTGTGAATTGAAATCGCAGTAAGGGCATTTGCGCACGCACCAGGGCAGGTGCACGTACAGCCCCAAGGTGCCGGTGCTCATCGGGGGAAACACCTGCGCAGCGCCTGCAACGCTTGGCCCCTATGGCTGCGCGCATTCTTTTCGGCCGCGGACAGTTCCGCGGCCGTGAGGCCCTGCTCCGCATCCTCGAAGATCGGGTCGTAACCAAAGCCCCCCTGGCCTCGGGGTCGCTCGGCGATGTGTCCCTGCCAGGCCCCTTGGACGATCAGCGGTGTCGGATCGTCTGCGCTGCGCAACGCCACGATGACGCAAATGAATCGCGCCGCGCGTCTTTGTCGGGGCAAGTCCGCCAGCGCCGTCAACAACCGCTCGATGTTGTCGGCATCACTGGCGTCGTCACCGGCGTAGCGCGCTGAGCGGACCCCCGGAGCGCCGCCGAGTGCATCGACCACTAAACCCGAATCATCGGCAATCGTTGGCAGGCCGGTGGCCGCCGCACCGTGGCGGGCCTTGGCCAAGGCGTTTTCGACGAAGGTCGGCGCCGTCTCTTCCGGCGCCGTGAGTTTCGCGTTGGCGGCGCCGATGAGGCTGAGCCGATCACCCAACAAAGCTCTAATTTCCTCGAGTTTCCCGGGGTTGTGGGTCGCCACTAACCATGTCGGACCGGTCATGAGGTTTATCCGGTATTCAACACCTGTTGCTGCGCTCGCAGCAGCGTCCCGATACCGTCGTGGGCAAGCCCCAGCAATTCATCGAGCTCTTCGCGCCGAAACGCATGGCCCTCCGCGGTACCCTGGACTTCAATAAAACCGCCGGCGTCGTTCATGACGATGTTCATGTCGGTTTCAGCCTCTGAATCTTCCGCGTAATCCAAGTCCAGTACGCAAGCCCCCTGGTAGATGCCCACCGACACCGCCGCGACTTGGCCATGCAACGGATTGCGCGTAATGCGCTCGGCCCGCAGTAAGTGCTCAACCGCCAGGGCAAGGGCGACGTAGGCGCCGGTAATGGCCGCGGTTCTAGTCCCGCCGTCCGCTTGCAAGACGTCGCAGTCGAGCGTCACCGTGCGCTCACCCAGTGCGGCCCGGTCGACGACCGCTCGCAGGGCCCGGCCGATGAGGCGTTGAATTTCGAGGGTACGGCCACCTTGCTTGCCGCGCGCGGCCTCGCGATTGCTGCGGCTGTGAGTGGCACGCGGCAACATTCCGTACTCTGCGGTAACCCAGCCTTGGCCGCTGTTGCGCAAAAAATGCGGAATCCGTTCTTCCACACTGGCGTTACACAACACTCGCGTATCGCCGAATTCGGACAGGACGGAGCCTTCCGCATGACGCGTATAGTGCGGCGTCAAGCGGATCTCGCGAAGCTGGTCGTGGGCGCGTCCGCTGGGGCGCATGGGGGTTCCTTTTGTCGTTAACCCTGCCAGCGTAACGCAGCCGCGGTCGTGTTGTCGCTGTAAGGCGCATTCGCCTCTACGGCAGATTCCGCCAGCTCGGCGAGACGCTCCGCCAAGGGTTCGTCTGTCGCTAGTTTCGAGGCCAACATCGGATCCGGCAGCCCTGACCAAAAGCCGTCGCTGCAGACTAGCAACGTATCACCGGGAACGAGCCGCTTCACGCCACTCACGCTCATGTCCGGGAGCGCCGCATCCCCGCCGAGACAACACTCGACGAAGTTGCGCATCGGGTGATCCTTGATTTCATCCTCGCTGATCAAGCCTTCGCGCAGAAGTAATTCCACATGACTGTGGTCGCGAGTTCGATCCGCGACTTCGGCGTTACGCAGCAAGTACACGCGGCTATCGCCCACATGGGCCCAGAACGCCATGCCATCTTGAACAAGGCACACCGCGCACGTCGCCCGTGGGCGGTGATCCATGGCGTGCTCCTCGCCGAGTTCCACCACGCTGTCATGGGCGCGGGCCAACGCCAGCGTGAGAAAGCCCTGCGGGTCTAGCAGTGGGTGGTCGGCTTCGGCAAATTGGTGACCCAGCGATTCCAGGGTCACTTCGGCAGCGCGCTCGCCTCCCGCGTGGCCGCCCATTCCGTCGACCACGGCCAACAATACGGTGCCGTTGTCCGCCAACACCTTGACGCGGTCTTGATTATCCTGGCGCTGGCCGATTAGGCTGACTTGTGCAGAGTCGTTTTCAGTCACGAAGGCCGTTGGGATCGCAATTGGAGTTCGCGAGGATACCGGAATATCTGGCGCGGCGGCAGCGAACCAAGTGTGAATTTTGGTGATTCACGCGCAGAATCTCGGCTTCTGTCAAACTGCCTTACACTTGTGCGCCACGCCTACAAACTTGAAGTTCCTATGATGCAAAGCATGACTGGTTTCGCCAATGCGGAGGCCGAATACGATGGGATTCGGATCAGCTGGGAGTTGCGAAGCGTAAACCACCGGTTCCTCGATCTTTCGCTCCGCTTGCCGGACGACCTGAAACCCCTGGAGACCCCTTGCCGGGAGCATCTGGCGGGCCGCATTAGCCGTGGCAAAGTGGACAGCACGCTGCGCCTCAAGCCGCTGCATGACGGCCCCGCCCAGGGCCAGCTCAACCCCGCAGCACTGCAGCGCCTGTTGAGTTTGAGCGATCAGGTCAGAGACCGCGTCGCAGAAGCCGCGCCGTTGAACGTGGCAGAAATCTTGCGCTGGCCGGGCGTCGTGGAGGATGCAGCCGTCGACGCGGCCGGGTTGCGCACGGCGGTCTTGGCCTGCCTCGAGGAGGCGGTGACGGAGTTGCTTGCGGCGAGGGCTCGTGAGGGTGCCCGTATTGCCGCGCTCCTTGGTGAGCGCTGCGCCCAGATCAACCAGCTGGTCGACGAATTCAAACCGAATTTGGGGGCCGCGGAGGCGCGCTACCGGAGCGCCCTACAGCAGCGTCTCGAGCGTCTGGATGTGAGTGTCGACCCGCAACGCCTGGAACAAGAGTTGGCGATTCTCGCGCAGCGTCTCGATGTGACGGAAGAACTCGAACGGTTGGAGGGCCATGTCAGCGAGGTTGCGGCGGTGTTACAGCGGACCGAGCCGGTCGGCCGGCGTTTGGACTTCCTGATTCAGGAGCTCAATCGCGAGGCCAATACCCTCGCCTCGAAGTCCGCCGATGAGCAGCTGACGCGAGTGGCCGTTGAATTAAAGGTGCTGATCGAACAACTGAGGGAACAGGTGCAAAACGTCGAATGACCGACCCGGCTAGTCAGGGGCAGGGCAGATTAGTCGTCATCTCGGCGCCCTCCGGTGCCGGCAAGACCACGCTCGTTCGAGCATTATTGTCCCGCGATCCGTCGCTCCGGTTTTCGGTTTCCTATACCACACGGCCCCAGCGGCCGCTCGAGCGGCATGGGGAGGACTATTTTTTTGTCGACGTCGCCGCGTTCCGCGAAATGATCCGCGCCGGTGAATTCTTGGAGCATGCGCAGGTATTCGGTAACTACTACGGGACCAGCCGGCAGCACGTGCAGGGCCTTATCGAAGCAGGCGTAACGGTTTTGCTCGAGATCGATTGGCAGGGCGCGCGTCAGGTCCGCCGCCGCGCGGCCGAGGCGGTGAGCGTGTTTGTCCTTCCGCCGAGTCCAGACGAGCTGGCGCGGCGCCTGCGGGGACGAGCGACCGATTCCAAAGCTGTGATCGAGCGGCGCTTGAACGAGGCCCTCGCCGACATGAGTCATTGGGCCGAGTTCGATCATGCGATCATCAACGACGATCTTGAGCAATCCGTCCAGGCACTAGCCGAGATCATTACCGGTACGGCCGGCAGCCGATATGCGGTAAGCGACCCCGAGCACCGGCAGCGGGTCCTCCGCGCCATCGCTGGCGGAGACTGATGCTTCGCTGCCGGTCCGATGTGCGCCACATCTAGTCACGACCCTGCGGATTGCAGTAAACTGGTCCGCTCGCAACAGCATTCGATTGCTAGGATTTAGCCCATGGCCAGAATTACCGTCGAGGACTGCCTCGACAATGTCGATAACATGTTCCAGCTCGTACTGGTAGCCTCCAAACGCGCACGGCAGTTAGCCAACGGGGCCGAGGCCATGGTGGAGTGGGAAAACGACAAGCCGACCGTCGTGGCGCTCCGCGAAATTGCGGAAGGCTATATCACCTCCGCCATCCTGGAACAGCAGGACCCGGTAGTCGACGAGTTGCTGGATATCGAAGCCGATGCGCCACCGCCGCTCAATGACGCGTTACTCATGGCGCGGCCAATCTCTCTCCACGACTAAGCCGGTCGCGGGCTCGCGGAGCAATGATCGCCTCTTGTCGAAACCATGGATTATGCCGCCGCCATTCTCAAGCGATTACCCCAGGGCTGGCGATCCACAGGGATCGGTGAACTTGTAAACGTAGCGCAAAGCTACCTGGGCGAGGACGACATAGCCGGCATTACCGCGGCCTATGAATTCAGCGCCAACGCGCACGGCGACCAACGCCGGCTGACGGGTGAGCCCTATGTGAGCCACCCTGTCGCGGTCGCCCACATTCTCGCGGAGTTACGCTTAGACGCCGATACGCTGAAGGCCGCGCTGCTCCACGACGTTCTCGAAGATACGCCGACGACGATACCCGATCTTGTCGAAGCGTTTGGGGCCGATGTCAGCCAGCTGGTTGAGGGCGTCAGCAAGCTCGAGCACATCCATTTCGATAGCTACGAACAAGCGCAGGCGGAGAGTTTTCGCAAGATGCTGTTGGCGATGGTAGAGGATCTACGCGTCATTCTAGTGAAGCTCGCCGACCGGACTCACAACATGCGCACATTGTCCGTGTTCGACCCGAAAAAACAGCAGCGCATCGCGCGCGAAACGCTCGAAATTTATGCGCCGATCGCGAATCGTCTCGGCATCAACAGCCTGAAAGTCGAGCTCGAAGACCTGGGGTTCAAGTACCTACACCCTTACCGGTATCGAGCCCTGGCAAATGCACTCAGCCGCGCAGCCGGTGATCAGCGTCAATTCCTACGCAAGATCGAGACCCGCCTGACCAAGACTCTCAAGGAAGCCGGCATCGCCCACAGAGTCGTTGGCAGAAACAAACGCCTGTATAGCGTTTACCGCAAGATGCGGACAAAACAGCGTTCCTTGACAGAAATCGCCGATCTATTTGGGTTTCGGTTGATCGTCGAGAATGTCGACGCCTGCTACCGCACCCTGGGGCTCGCGCATCGGCTGTTCAAGCCCATGCCGGGACGTTTTAAGGACTATATCGCCATCCCTCGGGTGAACGGCTACCAATCACTGCACACGACTTTGGTGGGCCCAAATGGCGTCCCCTTAGAGATACAGATTCGCACGGAGGAAATGGACCGCCTGGCCGAGCGTGGCATCGCAGCTCATTGGCAGTACAAGGCGGTGGAGAAGCAAACCCATAGCGCCGAGGCACGGGCTCGGGAATGGTTGGCCGGGCTGATGGAGATGGAGCACGTCGAGAGCTCCGAAGAGTTTCTGGAAACGGTCAAGGTCGATTTGTTCCCCGACAAGATTTACGTTTTCACGCCAAAGGGGAAGATACTACGGTTACCTCGTGGCGCGACCGCCGTTGATTTTGCTTACGCTGTGCATACGGGTGTCGGTAACCGCTGCGTGGCGGCTAAGGTCGACCGCCAATTAGTGCCGCTGCGCACGGTACTCACCAGTGGACAGACGGCGGAGATCATTACAGCCCGAGGTGCCAAGCCCAATCCCAACTGGGTTAATTTTGTTGTGACCGCCAAAGCCCGCAACGCGATACGCGGTTATCTACGCAATTTGCAAGAGGGTGAAGCCGAGGAGCTAGGCAAGCGTTTGCTGGGCCAGGCGCTGAAAGCGCAGTCCAGTTCCTTACGGCGGATCAAGAAGGCGGCGCTCAAGGAGTTGCTCGACGAGTTTGAACTGGAGTCGGTTGACGAGTTGTACCGGCGGATCGGTTTGGGCGAGCGGCTTGCGGCGGTTGTGGCCGGGCAGCTCCTGGGGAAGATGGCGGCGAAGACGGATGATTCTAAGGGCGCTGCGGTTGCGCCACTGGTGATTGCCGGCACCGAGGGCATGGTGGTGAACTATGCGCGCTGCTGTCACCCGATTCCCGGCGACGACATTATCGGCTACATGTCCAGCGGCCGCGGCTTGGTCGTCCACCGCGCCGCCTGCGGCAACGTCGGCAACTTCCGCAAGCAGCCGGCCAAGTGGATCAACGTTCGCTGGAAGCGTAACGTCAAGCTCAGTTTTCAGGCGGGCATCGTCGTAAGGAGTTTGAACCGGATGGGTTTGTTGGCTGAGATGGCAACCGTGATTGCCACCGCGCAGTGCGACATCGATCACGTTGCCGTGGAAACCGACAGCGATTCGTCGACAATGGAGTTCTTACTTCGGGTGCGTGACCGCAACCATCTGGCTCGCGTTATTCTCGGTATTCGCGCCATGCCCGATGTGGTGCGCATCACCCGACCCATTCCAACCAAGAGGTCTTAATGAGTAAGCAACCGGTTAGTTCGGACAAGGCACCAGGCGCCATCGGTGCCTACAGTCAGGCAATAGCAAGCGGCGCGACGATTTATTTGTCGGGGCAGATTCCCTTGGACCCCGCCACGATGCAACTCGTGGAGGGTGACATGGATGTGCAGATCGCGCGGGTCTTCGACAATTTGAGAGCCGTCACCGAAGCGGCCGGCGGTGGCCTGGACGATATCGTCAAACTTAACGTTTACCTCACCGACTTAGCCGATTTTCCGCGCGTCAACGCAGCCATGGCTCAATATTTCGAGAAACCTTACCCCGCCCGTGCTGCCGTGGGTGTCGCCGCCTTGCCCATGGGCGCGCGGGTCGAGGCCGAGGGCATCATGGTATTGGCATGACGTGCCGCGTCCCGTCCAGCGAGCTACGCTAACGTTTCGTGAGCTTGAGCGAAGCGGTCACTGTACTAAAAGGGGTCGGCCCCGATGCGGCCCGCCGCCTGCGCCGGGTCGGCGTCAGCCAAGTCGAGGACTTGTTGTTCTTGTTGCCGTTGCGTTATGAAGACCGCACCAAGATTTTACCCCTCGGTGGTTTGACACCGGGTGTACGCGCCCTCGTAGAAGGTGAGGTACAGGTCGCCGACGTCGTGTTTCGCCGCCGCCGGATGTTACTGTGCCAGATTGCCGACGGCACGGGGCAAATCACCCTGCGATTTTTCCATTTCAGCTCTGCTCAGCAGCGCGGACTGGCTCGCGGTAGCCGCCTGCGGTGCTATGGCGAAGTCCGCGCCGGGCCGAAGGGCTTAGAAATGGTGCATCCCGAATACCGGCGGGTTGGGTCTGATAGCGACGGGCCGGCCGCGACGCTGACGCCCGTTTATCCCGCCGTGGAAGGGCTCGGCCAGCAGCGGATCCGGCGCCTAGTCGCACAAGCATTGGCGCAGGTCGAAGCCACCCCGCTGGCCGACCCGCTGGCTCAAGAGCTGGCGCAAGAACCCAGCCTGCAGGAGGCGGTCCTGGGACTCCATCATCCCCCCGCCGACGTCGCAGTCGAAGCTTTGACGGCCGGCCGGCATCCTTGGCAGCGCCGCCTGGCGCTGGAGGAGTTGGTTGCGCATCGGCTCAGCCTGCTGGCGTTGCGCAATGACCAACAGCAGTCGCGGGCGGCAACGATTCCCGAAAGCCAAACCGCAACCGATTTCGTCGCCTCCCTGCCTTTCGAGCTTACCCAGGCGCAGCAGCGCGTCCTGCTGGAAATCATGACCGATCTTGCCAGGCCGATTCCGATGCTGCGTCTCGTGCAGGGTGACGTGGGCTCGGGTAAAACGGTCGTTGCCGC